>NZ_WJWY01000020.1 GCF_010367435.1 Fusobacterium sp. IOR10 | reverse complement strand
CAACTTCACCTGTTACAGTTGTACTATCAAATGGATCTCCATCAGTTCCATCTGCTAATAATACTTGTTCTTTATTAACATCATCTTCAAAACTTATATCATTAATAATTGAATTTCCTGTATTTTCGATTACTACATTATAGACCATTTCACCATTTGGATAGTAAGTTTCAGTTTCTGCTGTTTTTGTTATTTCTATTTTATTTTCTTCTGGCTTAAATGCAATTAAATTACTATAATTTTCACTTCCAGCACCTAAAGTATAAGTTGAATTGTTTTTTATTTCTCCAACTGCATTTTCATTTACCTTTGCTGTTATTATAAATGAATACTTATCCTTTGAAGCTAGATTTCCTGTTGATTTTAAATTATTATCATTTGTTATTGTATTAGTTATGACACTATTATTATTAGTTGGAAACTCAGACTGTACTATTGTCCAGCTGCTAAAGGCATCTCCATCACTTCCATCTGCTAGTTCTACTTTCATAGATTTTAAATAGTTATTTATATCTATATTTTGAGCAAATGTATCTTCAGGATTCTCTATGAATACTTTGAATATTACATCTTCACCTGGCACATAACTTGATTCAAATAAATCAAATTCCCCTGTATCTGGATTTTTAATCCTTTCTGTTACAGATAGACCTTCATTTTTTTGTGTGGCCAAAACTTCATTTGAAGTTTTAGAAGTTATTGTTCCCTTTGAATTTTCATATTTTGAATCAAGTGTTATTGTTCCAGTAATATTATCATTAACAACTCCTTCTATTTTGAAAATAATATCTTCCCCTGGAGCAATATCCATAGTTGCATCTAGATTATAATCACTTGAATCAAAAACTACATTATTCCCAGATTCTAAAGTAATAATTATAGTGCTTTCCTTAAATGCAAGACTTTCAGTTCCATCTGAAGCATCTGCTTTAATTTCATTAATTAAATTACTCAATTTAACATTATTGTCCCAACCTTCACCTGTATTTGATAGTGTTACCTCATAATATAATGTTTCACCTGGAATATAGTTAACTGGAGTTTCTGAGTAAACATGTCCATATTCTGATATTCTAGTTACTATATTTAACTTTGGAAGAACTGTTTCTAAACTTACAGGATCTTTTAATTTAGTTCCATTATATGTTACTACTGGATCATTTACTATTTCTCCAAGTATATTATCATTAACAGTTCCTGTTAATGTTATAACTATACTTTCTCCTGGCGCAATATTGAAATTTCCTTCATATCCATTACTTGTACTTGGAGTTCCTATAGAAGCGCTATTATCTCCAATAGTTGTATTTACAGTATCTATTGATTTAAAAACTAATCCCAGAGGACTTCCATCTCCTGATATTTCCCCTGTCATAGTACTTAACAAATCTTCAACATTTACATTTTGAGCATATCCATCACCATTATTTGTTACTGTTAAAATATAAGTTACTGGCTCTCCTGGAGTATAACTGCCTACATCTGCTGTATTTGTAATTTCAACTTTTCCCAATGAAGAGCTTATATTTACAGTTGATTCTGGTATATCATCCTCTCCATTTTTACCTGTAACTGTATTTGATATATCTCCATAAGCCTGTGAATTTACAGTTCCTTCAACATAAAGTGTTAAAGTTTTACCACTTTCTATATCCACATCTATATCCAAATCCTTTCCAGTAAATGATGTTAAATCTGGAATAACATTTGGAAGTTCTTCTGTTTCCTTTGTCCATTCCCAATCATTTTCACTAAATGCAACTGCACTTCCATTAACTGTATCAACCATTATTTTTGAAATTTCATCTACTATATTTATATTGTCTCCAAATCCTTTTCCTGTATTTTCTATTGTTATTTTATATTTTATTTTTTCTCCAGGAATATACTCATTGGATGTAGGTTCTTCTACAACTTTCGTTAACACAATTTCAGACTCTTCAGATATAGTAGTTACTTGATTACTGCTAACTGGCGTTCCACCATCAACTGTATATGTTGCAACATTTTTTATATCTCCCACAACATTATTATTAACTGTTGCTGTTATTTGGAAGGTTATCTTTTCTCCTATTTTAATATCAAAGGAAGTTGAAGTAACCTTTCCTGTTGTACTGTCTGCTGAAACATTTGGATGAGTTGTTGTTATAGTTGTTTCTCCTGAAACAACTTCCCCTTGAACAGTTGTACTATTAAATGGATCTCCATTATTTCCATCTCCTAATAAAACTTGTTCACTGTTTATAGCATCTTCAAAAACTATATCATTAATAATTGAATTTCCTGTATTTTCTATAACTACCTTATAGACCATTTCTCCATTTGGATAATATGTTGTAGAATCTGTCGATTTTATCATTTCTATTTCATTTTCATTTGGAGTAAATATAATAGTATTGCTAGGATCTTTAACTATACCATTTACAGTTAATAGGGATTTATTTTCTATTGTTCCAACTGCATTTTCATTTACCTTTGCTGTAATTATAAAGGCATATTCATCATTTGGTGCTAAATTACCTTCTGACTTCAAATCATTTCCATTGGTAAAAATATTAGTTAGCACACTTTCTGATTTTAAAGGCCCCTCTTGCATTATTTCCCATTCACTAAAGGCATCACCTTGGCTTCCATCTGCTAAGGTTACTTCCATATTAGTTAATAGATTATTTATTTCTATATTCTGTGCAAAGGTGTCTGCAGTATTTTTTATAAATACTTTAAATGTTACATTTTCACCTGGTATATAATTTGACTCATCTAAATTAAATACTCCTGTATTAGGATCTTTAATTTTTTCTTCTATTGATACTTCCCCTATCCCTTGTGTAGCTACAACCTCATTTGAAGTTTCAGTAGTTATTGTTCCCTTTGAATTTTCATATTTTGAATCAAGCTTAATTTCTCCAATTATATCAGAATTAACAATTCCTTCTATTTTGAAAATAATACTTTCCCCTGGAGCAATATCCATAGTCGCATCTATATTATGTGCACTTGAATCAAAAACTACATTATCCCCAGATTCTAAAGTAATAATTATACTACTTTCATCAAATGCAAGACTTTCAGTCCCAACAGAAGTATCTGAATTAGTTGCCTTTATTTCATTAATTAAATTACTCAATTTAACATCATTATCCCAACCTTTACCTATATTTGATAATGTTACTTCATAATATAGTTTTTCACCTGGTATATAGTTAACTGAATTTTCTGAATAAATACTTCCATCTGTTGATATTTTTGTCACTATATTTAACTCAGGAAGAACAGTTGTTAAAGATACTGGAGCTAATAATTCCTCTTCATTATATGTTACTACTGGATTATTTATTATTTCTCCAAGCATATTGTCATTAACAGTTCCTGTTAATGTTATTACTATACTTTCTCCTGGGGCTATATCAAAGTTACCTTGATATCCATTAGTTGTAGTTCCTGTTCCTATAGAAGCACTATTATCTCCAATAGTTGTGCTCACACTATCTATTGATTGGAAAACTGCTTCAAGACTTCCATCCCCTGAAGCTTCTCCTGTCATAGTACTTAATAAGTCTTCAACATTTACATTTTGAGCATATCCATCCCCTGTATTTTTAATTGTTAAAGTATAAGTTGCTTGTTCTCCTGGAGTATAAGTTGCTTGTTCTCCTGAAGCAATAATATCTCCATCTGCTACATTTGTAATTTCTACCACACCTGGAGTTGGTTCAATTGTATCTGATATAGTTACCTCAGTTCCTGCAGGAGAATTTATATTATAGGTTGCTATATTTTTTATAGAACCTACAGCTTTCACATTAGCTTTTCCTGTTAAAGTAAAGGAACATGAAGAATTTTCTCCTAACCTTATATCTGTATCCAAGTCCCCAGTTATTATTTTTTCTCCTGATAAAAGCTCTATGGAACTAGATGGACAATAAACATCTCCACTTTCTGTTTTTAAAACAAATTTATAGTCTGATTGGAAAGCATTAATTTCTTCCCCACCTGGTCCAGTTACTTTTAAATTAGAAACTATATCCTTAATATAAATTATCCCAGGTCCATCTCCATTATTTTCAAAGGTTAAAGTATATGAAATATCTCCCCCTGGAGTATAGTATACATCTGTAGTATTTGGATCTGTTCCTGCTATTTTTCTTCCAACTATGTCTGATGGAATTGATTCTGTTGTTACACTATCAGATTTTCCTGATTCAATAGTTGGATTTCCTTCTCCTTCAACTAATATTTTATTTGTAATAGAACCTATTGCATAGGCAGTTGTTTTACCAGCAATATAAAATTCCACTGTTGAATTTGGAGCTAAATCTATAGTTGTATTTATTAAAGAACTTCCTGAAGTATCTCCAGTAACATAAGTTTTACCATCATTTGTTCCTTCTAATGAAGAAGTTCCATTATAAATTTTTGTTGTCACTGTTACCTCTCCATCTTGAAAGGCCTTATCATTTTGACTTGTTTTCAAATCATAAATCTTATCAATTACACTTAAGTCATTAGCATAACCTTCCCCTGTATTTTTAATTACAAGTTTGTAGAAAAGTGTTTCTTCTGGTGCAAAATTCTCTTTATTTGGAATTTCATTCTTTAAAGAATCAGTAAAAGATTTATAATATGTTATTTCTGGAGTTTTTTGTTGTAACTTTTCACTTTTTGCAATTATATTATTGTAAGTTACTATATTTTCATCTATTTCTCCTATAATATTATCCTTTAATTTTCCTGTAACTTTTATTGTTACAACTTCTGGAGCATTTTCTTTTCCTGGATCCATATCAATTACTGTCTTTAAGCCAACCTGTCTAATATAACTATTTCCACTATCAATAACTTCAAATGAATAATTTTCAAAAGCTTCTGATAATGTATTCCCAGCTATTTTAGCTTGAATTTCATCTATATTTTCATTTAAAACTAAATTATTTTTATGTCCATATCCTGTGTTTGTAATTGTTATCTCATATTCAACTGTATCCCCTGGATCATAATTAATAGGGTCTGTTCCTTCTGGAATAGTTGTATCCCCTACTTTAATAACTTTTTTATCAAGGGAGATATTTGAAGATTTTTCTCTTACTGTTACACTTTTAGAAATATTTCCAAATGTAACTTTATTAACAATATTTCCCATAATATTTTCTTTAGTTATTCCAGTAATTTCAAATTCAACTGTAGCTCCTGGAGCAATAATTAATACATCATCTATATCAATATTTTCTTTAGTTGAATTTAATTCAAAAGTTCCTATTTTTGTTATATTATCTATATCATTACTACTAGTTTTACTTGCTGTTATTGTAAAGCTATCAAAACTAGCTTCCTTTGGATTATTTCCATTGCTTCCAGTTTCTTCAACTAAAGATAAAATACTACTTATTCCATCTTTAATTGTTCCAGAGATTATTCCTTCCCCTGTGTTTTTAACAATAACCTTGTATACTATTTTTTCCCCTGAAATATATCTGCTTTTAGAAGTAACTCCATCTTCTTCGTAAGCTTTCTTAGTTAATACAGCTTTCCCAACTAAAGATTTTGAAGTTTCTGAACTATAATCTTTTCCATCAACTGATACTGTATTTTTAATATCCCCAATTGCTCCTTCATCCACATGGGCTAAAATATTTATAGTTACACTACCCATAGAAGGAATATCCATTTCCCATCCTAGAGAAGTACTTCCTAGGGCTTCTGTACCACTAGTTAAGTTAATATTAGATTGACTATCTGTTCCTGTTTTTTCACAGCTTAAAATTTCCCATTCTGAAAAAGCATTTATCTCTTTAGTTGATCCATCATCATCATAGGCTGTTGTTTTTATACTTGCCAAAGTATCTGAAACAGCTATATCATCTGCTATTCCCTTTCCAATGTTATTTATAGTTATTTTATATTTTATCCAACCATTTGGAACATATCCTCCATTTACTTCACTTGTTCCATTATTTCTATAATAAGATACTACTTCTTTTTTTACAGTTAAATTGGAAGATAAACTTTGTACATTTGCAGAAACAGTGTCACCATCAAGTATTACTTTATTAACTGTAGCTCCAACTGCAAGTTCATTTACCTTTCCTGTAATTTTATAAATTAATTTTCCTCCAATAGGAATACCAATTTCAGTATTAATATCACTTAAATCTGTATAAGTTCCTGCATTTATATACTGTGAATTATCCCCTGATTTTTCAGCTGTTATTGTCCAACCATTTGGGAATAATTTTCCTGTGGTTCCATCAGAGAGTTCTAACTCTAGACTGTCAATAAGATCTTGCAAATCTATATTTCCTGCATTACCATTACTATTATTTTCTATTGTTGTCTTTAGTGTTATTTCTTCACCTGGAATATATCCTCCCTCTTCCACTGTTGTCTCTATTGATAAATTATGTCTATAGGGTTCTGTTACTAGACCATTAAAATTAATTGCTCCAACTATATCCTTTCTTATAGTTCCTTTCACCTTATATATAATAGTGTCCTCTGGAGATACATCTATAGTTTGAACTATATTTTCATTATCTGACACAGGACTAGTTACAGTACCATTAGAATTAGAAGTTCCATCTAAAACTCCATTTACATATCTTTCCACTGTAAATTGAGGCTCACCATCATCTATTGAAAATGGATTTCCTGTAGTTCCATCTAATAATTCAACTTGAATATTCTTTACATCCTCATTAACACTATAGTTGTTTAAATATCCATTATTTCCCTTAGCTGTAAATGTGTATGTTAATTCTTCACCTGGAATATACAAACTTTTATCAACATTTCTTGTATAAGAACCACTGTTACTTCCATCTATTTCATGGGAAGTAATTGCTATTTGTGTTCCGTCTGTTTTTTCTATAACTGCTTCATTTTTTATTTCTCCAGAAAGAACCCTATCTTTCAAAATTCCTCTAAATTTATAAGTGTATTCACTAGGCTTAATTAAGTTCCCTGATTCAACTATTCCTGCTAATAAACTTGGTTGATGCACATAATCTGCTTCTGCTGTTATTTCAGTTTCTGATCCACCATTTACTGAAACAAATAATTTTTTAAAAGGACTTCCTGTTGTATCTGCTATTGTTCCACCCATATCATTTGCTAAATTAGCATCAATTTCAGAAAATTTGTCTCTAAATTCATACCCTAAAACTCCAAAATCAAGAGGAAGAGATGTTGTATTGTAAAGTGTAACTGTATAATTTATTTCCCCCCCTGGGCTATATGAATACTGAGATGCATTTTTTGTAATGTATATTCCAGTTGGATCAGCTAGCATTAATTTAGCTGAAGCTTTATATGTATTTCCCCTTTGAGTATCTGTAACTGTTCCTATATTTGTAATTGTTTCCCCTGAAAGAAGAGATTTTACTGTTCCTGTTATTTTATATGTAATTATTTCCCCTGGAGCTATATCTATAGTTCCATTTATATCTGTGTTATTTGAAATATTTCCATTAACATCTGCATCAGTTCCTACAAATGGAGAAGGAACTTCTTCTTCTATAGTCCATTCACTAAAATTATTTGATAATTCATCTGAAATAGTTGCATTATCTGCATAACCTTCACCTATATTTTCAACTTTTAATAAATATTCAACTGTTCCACCTAGAGTATATGATAAATTTGAAGTTGATTTTTCTATCCTTAAAGCTGGAAGTTTTTTACTTGTTGTATAAGATACATTTATAGGAGACATAATAACTTCATTTTTATCCTTTGGAGTTACTGTCACAGTATTTATTATATTTTCATATGGGATTATATCCATACTTGGATCTCTTTTTGCCTTTGCTTTAATTATATATTCCACATACCCACCAGCTGTAATATTTGCAGTATCGTCAATATCTGTAGTTGTACTTGTTAGTGGATAAGCACTAGAACTAGTTAAAACAGTACCATCTCCATAAACATTAGTTGATATATCCCAACTTTCAAATAAATTTGATATTGTACTTCCATCTAAAGCTGTAGTTGATACATTACTTAATGCATCTTCTATTTTAACGCCCTTAGCAAACCCTGCTTCACTATCATTTGAAATTTTCACTGTATATGTTATATCAAATGGTGACTCTAAATCTTCCCCTGTTTTGGGATAACTAGGATAATCACTTGAAATTGAAACATTTATGTCTGGATCAATTGCAAAAGAACCTTTGTCTGAATAAAGTTCATCATTAATAGTTGCTATATTTTTTATTTTACCACAAGCTTCTCCACTAACAGTTGCCTGTACTGTATATATTAATCTTGTTGCAGCTCCTATTCTAGCTGTAGTATTTAAATCCTCATCCACAAGTGGTTCTGTAATTAATCCTGAATCACCACTAGGAGTAATATTAGTATCAATTCCTTCAAAGGAAGAAGTTATATTCCATGATTTAAATGCATTATTTATACCAGCTCCGTCCTTATCTTTAATGGAACTTAACAAATCCTTAATATTTACTTCTACATCATAACCTTTCCCCTTATTTTCAATAATAATATTATATGTTAATACTTCATTTGGGCTATACTGTGTTTTATCAACTGTTTTTCTTATAGCAATTTGAGATGGGAAAGATTTGATTCCATTTCCACTTTCCATAACGTTATCTAAACCACTACTTGTATTATCTAAAATATCTCCAACAGAGGTAACTGAAACATGAGCTACTAATTCATATATAATTTCTTCCCCTGGAGCCATATCAACAGTTAAATTTATATTATCTGTTATTTGTGACCCAGCAATGTTAGTTCCAACCTTTGTTCCATTAGTTGAAGTTGTAGGAGACACTACATTTAAAGTCCAATTACTGAAAGCTTGCCCTTGTGTTCCATCAGCTTGGGTAGTTAAAATATCACTTATATTGTCTATAATATTATAGTTATTCACAAATTTATCATCAGCATTATTTTTAACTTTAATTGTATAAACAACATCTGTATCTGGTTCATACTGAGTTACTCCAACTGTTTTTTCAATGGTTATGTCTGAAACATTCAAGTCTTCAGGATCCATTGATATTATACTACTATCATTTACATCTGTTCCATTTGTAAATGATACTTGATTATCAATTTTACCAATTGCAGATTCATTAACTTTCCCAATAATAGTATAGGCTAAAGTTTCCCCTGGTCCAATATAAATATCATCATTTAGATTTAATGTATTTTGAGAATTCCCTTCTGTATAATTACTAGATCCAGAATTATCACCTTTTTCAGTAAGAGTAATAATTGCTGAATCAAATGCACTTCCTAAAGTTATATCACTTGAATCATCTATGGAACCTGTGCTATCATTTGCTAAATCAGTAGTTATTATACTTAAATCATCTGATAAAGTATATCCATAGGCATAACCTTCTCCATTGTTAGTTATGGTAATATTATATTCTATTTCATCCCCTGGTAAATATTTTCCTGTATTTGTCTTCTCTTTTATTATTGTAATATCTGGTTCTTTAGGGGATAATTTATTCAAAGCATTTACTAGTTTTTCATTATTATTTCTTAACGCTTCATATACCTTAACTAGTTTTTCTCCACTTGTACCAATGGTTCCAATTTCTCCAATAGCTCTTTCCTTTGTTGAAACTATTATCGTATATTCAATTACCCCATTTGGTCCTAAAATTATATTTTCAAGATTCCCCTCTTGTCCAATATCTCCATAACTAGAATCTATCCCTGAAACTACTGCTGTTATACTAACATTTGAATAGTCAAAAGCCTCTTGATTTGCTTCAACTGTTCCATCTTCATTTAATATATCTGTTAAAATATTGCCCCAATTATTTTCAGCTTTTAATCCTTTTATCGTGTCTATAGAGCTGTTATTTTCCAAACGTAACTTAATAAGTTACTAAACTACCTGGTGCATATGTTGACTCAACAGATTCTAAAGTCGCACTATAATCATAAACTACTCTAGATAATGTTGAATCCACTGTCACTTCTAATATATTATCTGAAGCTCTAGATAGTTCCCCGTTACTTACTATATTCTCACTAAAATTGTCCTTTACTTTCCCTTTAATTTTTAACTTTATATATCCTTTTTCTTCAGCTGTTGTAATTACTTCATCAGTTAAAACTTCATTAGTGTGTCCTAAGGTGATTCCTGAAATTATCAAATTACCCTCACTTGGTGAACTTGGAATATTTATAGAAGTTCCATCCCCTCTACTTTCAAGTACTTCAACTGAAAGATCCTCTAACCCACTTGAATTAAATAAAGTGTCTGTTAACTGTAAATTTTCTTGAACTGTGCTGGTTTTATTTTCCAGCTCCAAAATATATTCAATATAATCCCCATTTTCATAATGGACCGTTTCTGTTTCTCTTTCTAAATTAACAACTTCTCCAGCTGCAAATATGTTTAAACTAAAAAATAAAAGTAAGATCACACTTACAAACATTTTCGATAATCTTTTTATTATAGAACTATTAATATGATTTTCCATACTTTCCTCCCCTTTATATACATAAAAATTTAAATTTAAATATTCTCTATCTTATTTATGTAATTATACCTCATAATCCCTAAAAAAACACAACTTTAAAAGAACTTTTTGCTTTTTTTTATTAAATGGTATATAATTGACATTCTAATATGCTATAATGTTTAGTAAGATAATTTAAAATCAGGAGTGAGTTTATGAATTTTGAAAAAATAAAATATAAAGATAGAAAGACCAGTGAAATATTAACAGAGGATGTTCCTGGGGAAAAGTTTTTAAAGTTTTTGTATTACAATCCCTTTGGGAAACTAGCTTTAAATTTAATAGTTAAAAGAAAATTTTTATCTAGCCTATATGGGAGAAAAATGAATTCTCACAAATCTGTTAATTTAATAGAGAATTTTGTGAAAACTTATAATATTAATATGGAAGAATCTGTAAAAAAAATTCATGAATTTACATCTTTCAATGATTTTTTTATCAGAAAATTAAAACCTGAGTCTAGAAAAATAGACTTTAATAAAAATACTTTAGTTAGTCCCTGTGATGGGAAAATTTTTGCTTTGGAACGTATTAATGACAGTTCTAAATTTTTCTTAAAGGGAGATGAATTTAGTTTAGGAGAGTTTTTTAAAGATGAGAAGCTTGCTAAAAAGTTTTTTAGTGGAACTATGCTTATAATTAGACTTGCTCCTGTTGACTATCATAGATATCATTTTCCTTGTGAAGGAAAAATTTTACCAAGTAAACTAATAGGTGGAAATTATTTTTCTGTTTCTCCCCATGCAATAAAACAAAATTTTAGAATTTTTTGTGAAAATAAAAGAGAATTTTCTATTTTAAAATCTAAAAATTTTGGAGATGTTTGTATAGCTGAAATTGGAGCTACTATGGTTGGAGGAATTGTGCAAACATACAAGGCTAACTCAATGGTTAAAAAAGGTGAGGAAAAGGGTTATTTTTATTTTGGAGGCTCTACAGTTATCTTACTTATTGAAAAAAATAAAATAATTATTGATGAAGACATTTTAGAAAACAGCAACAGAGGAATTGAAACTCAAATTAAAATGGGTGAAAAAGTGGGAATTAGTATTTAGGAGAAAATTGTGAGAAGAAAACCTTGTTATTTTAAAAAATGTGATTTAATTATATATTTTTTTATTTCTTTAATATTTTTTTTAGGAATAACCTATGCTTTATCTTTAAAAGTACAAAGGGGAGAAAAGGTAGAAATATACGTAAATAACCAATTAAAGTATGTTTACCCCCTTATAAAAGAGAAAAAAAATTATTTTATAGATACAAATATAGGGGGAGTTAATGTGGAATTTGTTAATATGAAAGTTCGAGTAACATCCTCTAATTCTCCACTGAAAATTTGTGTGAAACAAGGGTTCATATCAAAATCAGGTCAAACTATAATAGGTATCCCAGATAAGCTTCTTATTAAAATTACAGGGGAACCTGAAAATGATTTAGATGGAATCGCTAGATAATCTATTTAAAAGGAGAATGGTCTATGAAAAGAAAAAATTTTTTACCTTTTTTTATGTTAGGATTACTTATTGTAACTGTCCAATCATTATTTCAAAACACTTCCTCTTTAACTAACGTTTTAGGATTAATTATAAATTACATAAGACCATTTATTTATGGAATTTTCATTGCAATAATTATAAATCCTATGGTAGAATTTATAGAGAAAAAATTTAAAATTTCCAAAGGAATATCTCTTTTTATTTCCATGATATTTATAATATTGTTTTTTGTAGGGGTTATCTTTTTAATTCTTCCAAGTATTGTTGACAGTTTTAAAGAGATTTCAAATCAAATGCCTACATTTAAAATTAGATTTACTAAGTATCTTGAAAATATTTTAGCTTTTTTAAAGGAAAAAAATCTTTTAATTATGAATATTGACCAAGCTAAAAATACAATTGAGGACTTTTTCATTAAAAATATTTCAAATATAAGAAATTTTATATTATCCTTTAGTTTAAATATAATTGATTTAGTTATGGAAGCTTTTATAATTTTACTTGGAGGATTTATTGCTATGTACTTTATTCTTGAAAAATCATATTTTACAACCTTTATTAAAAGAATTATTTTCCTAATTTTTGATGAGAAAAAATCCCAAGAGGGATATGAATTTTTAATAAAATGTAAAAATATATTTCTAAAATATTTACAAGGTCGTACTATAGTATCAATTGCTGTCGGAATTATAGCTTATATTATTATGAGAATATTTAAAGTTCCCTATGCTTCCATCAATGCAATTATGTTAGGTATAGGTAATATGATTCCATATTTTGGATCTTTAATTGCTGGAACAATTGCATTTATTTTGGTAGTCCTAGTGGCTCCTATAAAAGTGCTATATGTTTTTTTAGCAATATTTATAGCACAAATGGTTGATGGTTATATTATTGGACCTAAAATACTAGGGGAAAGCGTAGGACTTAGTTCATTTTGGATTGTTACATCAATTATAATAATGGGAAATATTATGGGAACCTTGGGAATGTTCTTAGGAGTTCCTATATTTGCTATTTTAAAATTAATTTATATACATTTATTAGAGGCAAAAAAAGAAAAGAATTAGTTATATATTTAAGGAGGATCAATGAAAGAATACACAATAATTGCATCATCTACAATGGGTCTTGAAAGTCTTGTGAGAGATGAATGCAAGGAGTTAGGTTTTAAAGACATTGAAACATTCAATGGTAAAATTCAGTTTAAAGGAACTTTAAAAGACGTTGTAAAGGCAAATCTTCATTTAAGATGTGCTGATAGAGTTTTTATAAAAATGGGTGAATTTAAAGCTTATACCTTTGAAGAATTATTTCAACATATAAAAAAAATAAATTGGAGTGAATTTATAGAAAAAGATGGGGAATTTCCAATTAGTTGGGTAAGTGCTGTTAAATGTACATTATTTTCAAAATCTGATATTCAAAGAATATCAAAAAAAGCCATGGTTGATAATTTAAGTGAAGTATATGGTATTGACCAATTCCCTGAAACTGGAGCTAAATTTAAAATTAAGATACAAGGAAACAAGGATCTTTTCAATGTTATGATAGATACATCTGGAGAAGGACTTCATAGAAGAGGTTATAGAGCTTTAATTAATGAGGCTCCTTTAAAGGAAACTATGGCTGCTGCCCTAGTTAAGCTTACTAGATGGAAAGGTGGAGAAAGACCTTTCATAGATCCAATGTGTGGTACTGGAACCCTTGCTATAGAAGCTGCTATGATAGCTAGAAATGTTGCCCCTGGGGTAAATAGAAATTTTGTCAGTGAAGAATGGAAAATAATTCCTAGAGATCTATGGATTGATGCTAGGGACGAGGCTTTTTCAAATGAGGATTTAGACAAGGAAGTTAAAATTTATGCTTCTGATATTGATCCTGAAACTATTGAAATTGCCATTGAAAATGCTAAAAAAGCTGGAGTGGAAGATGATATTATCTTTGAAACTAAAAACTTTTTAGAATTGGAGTCACCTAGTGAAACAGGATGCATTGTTTCTAACCCTCCTTATGGAGAAAGACTTTTAAATGATGATAAAGTTGAAAGACTATATGGATTACTTGGAGATGTATGCACTAAAAGATTCCCTAAATGGTCTTATTATATAATCACATCATACAGAAATTTCGAAGGATCTTTTGGAAAAAGATGTACTAAAAATAGAAAACTTTATAATGGTGGAATAGAATGTCATTATTATCAATATTTTGGAGCTAAATAATTATGGAAAGAAAAGACTTTATATATTTTTCTTTAGAAAGTATTTTACAAGTTCTAAAAAAATATGATTTGGAATTGAAAATAGCTGAAAAGGAAAATGACACAGAAAAAATTAAATTATTAAAAGAAGAAATTATTCCTAAATATGACAGACTTTATTTTGGTTTTAAACATACTGATTTTAAAGAAAAAACCAATGAAGAAATTCAAGGAATAGAAAAAACAATTAATGATATTTTAGAAAAAAACAATATTTCAAAAACATATATAAAAAAATGTATTGAAAAAAGAGAGGCTCTAAAGGAAAATTCTGGAGCAGAAGTTACTAAAAATTTATTTCTTTATACTATAAAGGAACTAGAAAAGAAAAAGGGAATTCTTCATGATAAGTTAAAACCATTACTTGAAAAGGAAAAACAATTGGAAGCTGATTTAAAGGAATGTATTCAATATGATGAAGAAATGAGAATTTCTGGTGAAATTATTGATCTAATGGAAGAAAAAAGAGAGCTAAATGAAAAATTTGATCACATTGACTTTTTAATTAATCAAATTAATTACGATTTAGATTGTGGTTGGAAATATGAAATATTTGGCACTATTTCCAAGGAAGAACTTAAAAAAAATATATAATAGGAGAAAACTATAATGACTAATACAATTAAGTATGTATCTATTATTCTAGGTATATTTGTGCTATTTCTACTTACTAAAGCATTTTTTATTAAATTAAAAGGTGGAAGTAATAAAATAAATATTAATACGGAGGTAAAATTAATGAAAGACATTAATTTAAATGCAAAAATTATAACTGATAGAGGAGAAATAAATATTAAATTATTTCCAGAAACTGCTCCTTTCACTGTTTTAAACTTTGTACATTTATCACAATTAGGTTATTATGACGGTTTAAAATTCCATAGAGTTATTTCTGACTTTATGATTCAAGGGGGAGATCCTGAAGGAACTGGTGCAGGGGGACCTGGTTATCAATTTGCTGATGAATTTACTAAAGAAGTTGTTTTTGATAAACCTGGACTTTTAGCAATGGCAAATGCTGGAAAAAATACCAACGGTTCTCAATTTTTCATAACTCATGTTGAAACTCCTTGGCTTAACCATAAACATACTATTTTTGGTGAAGTTATTAGTGAAGAAGACCAAAAAGTTGTAAATGCTGTTAAACAAGGTGATACAATTACAAAAATAGAAATTACTGGAGATATTGATTCTCTTTACACTGAAGAAGTAAAAGAAACTGTTGCTCAAATTGATGCTAATTTAAAAGACAGATTTCCTAATTTAAAATATTAGTACTAAAAGCACAACATAAGTTGTGCTTTTTTTTTTATTTACGTTACCTATGCAACAAAAATAATTAAAAAGAAGTGGTATACTTATACTATAGAAAAGGAGGTATTTATGAAAGGACTTAAAAATTTACCAATAGATAATCCTAAAAAATTAGGAGATTTAATTAACTCTGAAAAAAATCAAGTTGTCAGTATGTCTCTTTCTAACAGTGAATATTCCCATATGATGCTCTTTAGTTTTCCACAGGGAGAAATGTTAGAAGAGGAAAAATATCCTTTAAATACTATGTACTTAGCAGTTGAAGGGGAAGTAATAATAAAGCAAGGTGATAAAATTAATATACTAAAAGAAGGGGAAGTTTTCATGGTTCCTGCTGATGTTTTCCATGAAATAGGTGGAAAAAAAGCTTTTAAACTTCTACAAATAAATATTTAACTATGGAGGTGCTATATGGAATTAGTAAAAAATTTAGAAAAAGCAAAGGTATTTAAAGCAAAGGAATTAATAAATTATAATGAAAAAAAAGTCACAAGTTTAAATCTTGTTCAAAAACCTGGATTGAACTTAACTGTTATTTCAGTTGATGAGGGGGAAGAGCTTAGCACTCATACTGCTTCAGGGGATGCTATTGCTATGATACTAGAAGGACAAGCACAAATAACAATAGATGGTAAGGTAAATATTGTAAAAGAGGGAGAAGGTATCCTTATGCCTGCAGGATTGCCCCATGGATTAAAAGCCTTAACAAAATTTAAAATGTGGTTAACTGTTGTCAAATAAAATAATATAATTAAAATATAAAAGCACAACCTTAGTTGTGCTTTTTTTATTTTAAGCTTTCTAACTTTTCTTTTATTTTTTTCAAATCTTCCCAAGCATCTCTTTTTTTACTTGGATCATATAGCAAAGCTGCAGGATGATAGGTTCCTATAATCCAAAAATCACCCCGTTTAATCCATGTTCCATGTTCCATTGTTATTTTAAAATTAGGATGAATTATTCTAGTTCCTGCTACCCTCCCTAAACAAACTAATATTTTTGGTTTAATGATCCTAACTTGATTTCGTAAATATTCTATACAAGCTTGTTGCTCCTCAGGAAAAGGGTCCCTATTACCAGGAGGTCTACATTTAACTATATTTCCAATATAAATGTCTTCTCTTTTTAAGTCAATAGCTTTTAACATCTTATCCAAAAGATGCCCTGCTTGACCTACAAAGACTTCCCCTGATAAATCCTCTTGCTTTCCTGGACCTTCCCCTATAAGCATAATAGTAGCATTTGGATTTCCATTTCCAAAAACCATTCTGTTTCTAGTTTTAGACAAATTACATTTATGACAGTTTTTACATTCTTCCTTTAACTTTTCTAAATTCATTTCTCCTCCCCTATTTATAGCAATTTTCCACTTTGGTTATATATACATCCATATTAAATTTTCTTTCTAATCCCTTTGCATTCATATATCTAATTTTCCCAAATATTTCTCTTTCCTTCCATGCTCTATCATGTTTTCCAAAACACCAAGCTACACCTGCATAGGAATTTGGATCTCTACCATCATAAAAATATTTATTATTTAAATATATAATAGTTTTATATGCTTCAATTGAAGATTTGCTCCATTCTATAATTTTTTTACCCCAGTACATTCTCATATAGCTATTCATAAATCCTGTGCAAAGCATTTCCCTTTGAGCAGCATTCCAATAAATATCATGGGTTTTGAAGTTTTCTAAATCTTCTAGTGAATATAAATATTCCCTTTGATCTTTACTATGTAATTCAAGAGAATCATATGCCCATTTGTAGGTTATCCCATCCCAATTGTCATAATTTTTATTATAATAAACAAAATTAAAAGCGAGTTCCCTTCTTATTAATAACTCTTCTAAAAATTTATCCCTTTGTTCTTTATGTTCTTTAACCTTTATTATTTCATTATATATATAATATGGGGAAATTTGTCCAAAATGTAAATATGGAGATAATTTTGATGAAAAATCATTTTCTGGGGAAGATTTATCATAATTTTTTAAATTTTCCCTTATAAAAAATCTTAATTTTTTTATAGCTTCCTTTTCACCACCTATAAATTTCCCATCTAAAAATTTCTTCTTCTTTGGTAAAATATCATTTGCTAAATTATCTATTTTTTTTAATTGTGTTAACTTGTGTTCATAGGGTATTTTCAAGAAAAAATTATCAAAATCACTAAGTAATTTACTATACTTTAATCTCAAATTTCTAGCACTATATTCTTCCTTTACTGAAACTTTTTCAACTGGGATTAAAACACTCCCCTCTATTTCAATAATATTACAGTTAATAATTTCCTTTAATTTTTCCCTTTGCTTTCTTTGAAATTTTAAATAGGATTTATCCCACACTAAATACCTTGATTCTTCACATATTTCCTTTAGGTTTTCCTCTATGCTCCCATCTAACATAATGAACTCTATATTTCTTTTTAATAAATTTTCCTTTACATCTAAAAGTCCTTGAAGCATAAAATCAAAATGTCTTTTTTGAGCCTCTGGATAATTGGAAATATAGTTAAAAAAAACATATACAGGGACATTATATTTATTAGCTATCCCTATTGAATATTCTAAAGCATAGTTATATTTTGTTCTTTGAGCCTCTTGCATCCAATAAACCACATAACCCTTTTGTATACTATTATTTTCCTTTACTATATTTACCATAAGCTCACCTCATTTTAATATAAAATGACTCCCTTAAAATTAAGAGAGTCAATTGTGTATTATTTATTTTTATTCAACTGTAACTGATTTTGCTAAGTTTCTAGGTTTATCAACATCTAATCCCTTTTCAACTGCTGTATAATAAGCTAAAAGCTGCATTGGAATAACTGCTAATTCTGGAGTTAATAATTCTCCATTATCCCCTACTAATATAACATCATCTGCTACCTCTATTACTTCCTTATGATTTTTCTTTGTTATTGCTAATACGTAAGCTCCTCTAGCTCTAACTTCTTTTATATTTGATGCTACTTTTTCTACCATTTTATCTTGGGTAGAAACAACTACAACCATAGTTCCCTCTTCTATTAAAGCAATTGGTCCATGTTTTAATTCCCCTGCAGGGAAAGATTCAGTATGAACATAGCTAACCTCTTTCATTTTTAAAGAACCCTCTTTAGCTATTTTGTCATCAATTCCTCTACCTAAATAAAATCCATTTTTTCTATCTTTGATTTTTTTAGCTATTTCTCTTATTTTTTCTTTGTTTTGTAAAATCTCTTCAATATTTTCTGACAATTTATATGCATCATCTAAATATTTCTCATATTGATCATCTGTTATTTTACCTGATCTTTTTGCAAAGTATAAAGATAATAAATACATAGTTAAAGCTTGAGTTGTATATGCCTTTGTTGAAGCAACTGATATTTCTGCACCTGCTAAAGTATATATAACCTCATCTGCTTCCCTTGAAATTGTAGAACCTAAAACATTTGTAACTGCTAAAGTTGTAGCGCCTTTTTCCTTAGCTAATTTCATAGCCATAAGAGTATCTAAAGTTTCCCCTGATTGACTTAAGAATATTGCCAGTGTATGTTCATCTACAAAGGGATCGTTATATCTATATTCTGATGCTATATCTATATATGTTTTAAGACCATTTATTTTTTTGAAAAAATAACTTCCTTGAAGTCCAGCATAATAAGCTGTTCCACAAGCTATTATTTGTATTTCTTTTATTTTGTCAAAATCAATATTTTCAAAGGATTTACCAAAATTTATTTCCCCTTGAATATTAATATAAGAAGATAGAGTTTTTTCAACTGCTGAAGGTTGTTCCTCTATTTCCTTTATCATAAAATGAGGATAACCATTTTTAGTTGCTTGTTCCATACTCCAGTCTATTTTTGTAATTTCTTTTTTTATTATTTCTTTTTTATCATTATATACTGTTACTTTATTTTCTTCTAGTAATGCCACTTCTCCATTATCTAAGAACATTACATCCCTAGTATATTTTAAAATAGCTGGTACATCTGAAGCTATGAAATTTTTATGCTTTCCAAGACCAATAATTAAAGGACTTTCTTTTCTAGCACATATTATTTTTCCTGGATGATCCTTATGAATTATACCAAAGGCATAGGAACCTCTAATTTTTTCTTTTAATATATAAAAAGTTTCAACTAAATCTCCAGTATAAAGTTCTGAAAATAATTGAGCTATAACCTCTGTATCTGTATCTGAATGAAATACATATCCTTTTTTTATTAGCTCTTCCTTAAGGGAAGAGAAATTTTCAATAATTCCATTGTGAACAACTGCTACTTTTCCATCATTACTTAAATGAGGATGAGCATTATTATCAGTTGGTACACCGTGAGTTGCCCATCTTGTATGACCTATTCCAACTTTAGAATGGTGATCATCATTATCCAAGGCATCTACTAAATTAGATAGTTTTCCACTTTTTTTCTCTATGAAGATTTTACCATCTTCAACTACAGCAATTCCTGCAGAATCATAACCTCTATATTCTAATTTACCAAGTCCTTCTAATATAACTTCTACAGCTTTTTCATCATTTCCTACATATCCTACTATTCCACACATATTTCTTCCTCCTAAAATTTTAATACAACATTATTAAGTATACTAAAACTAGTATATTCATACTTTAGTAATGTTATATTTAGAAGAATGTTACAATTATTTCTTTGTCCTATAAATCACTTTATAGTTTTAAAAATAATGGTTGTAACCACCTCTAAGGCATCCGCCGAATGTTTCGATAACCTTAGTCCTCGTCAACTTATAAAATTATAAGTTCTGGCGCTATTTTATATTTTCTTCTTTCAATGTAAATTATATCATAATTATTTATGTTTTCAAAATGTTTTTATTAAAGATATTTAAATAAAAAAGGATAGAAGCAAAAACTTTCTATCCTTTTTTGTAGTTTAAAATATATAACCAATTAAAATAATCCTGTTATTTTACCATCATCGTCAATATCTATTAACTGTGCAGCTGGTTTTTTTGGTAATCCTGGCATATCTATTATGTCCCCTGCCATGGCAATTATAAATCCTGCTCCTGCAGCTATTTTTATATCATTAATAGTAACAGTAAATCCACTAGGTCTTCCTAATAGCTTAGCATTATCTGATAGGGATTTTTGAGTTTTTGATACACAAATTGGAAGGTCATTATATCCATTTTCTTCTATTAATTTAAACATTTTTTTAGCTTTTACTGAATACTCAACACCATCTCCACCATATATTTCTTTAACTATAGTTTCTATTTTCTTAATTGGTGTGTCCTTTAAATCATATATTGGTGAATATTTTTCAGTGTTATTTGCAATTTCTTCTACAACTAATTTAGCTAATTCTTCTCCACCTTTTCCACCCTTTTCCCAAACATCACATAGGGCAACTTTCACATTATGTTTTTTACATCTTTCTATAATTAACTTAAATTCTTCCTCTGTGTCACTTAAAAATCTATTCATAGCAACTACAACTGGTAAGTTATACTTTTTCATATTTTCTATATGTTTATCTAAGTTTTCAAGTCCCTTTGATAGAGCTTCTAAATCTTCTATTCCTAAATCTTTTGCTCCACCGTGATGTTTTAACGCTCTAACTGTTGCAACTAAAACTACACAATTTGGAGATAGCCCTGCTTGTCTACATTTAATATCTAAAAACTTTTCAGCTCCTAAATCTGCAGCAAATCCAGCCTCTGTAATAGCATAATCACTTAGTTTCAATGCCATTTTTGTAGCTAGAACAGAATTACATCCATGGGCTATATTTGCAAAGGGTCCTCCGTGAATTAAAACAGGTGTGTTTTCCAAAGTTTGAACTAAATTTGGTTTTATAGCTTCCTTTAAAAGAGCAGTAACTGCACCTGTAACTTTTAGTTGGGAAATACTTAATGGTTTCCCATTTACATCATAGGCAAAAATAATTTTCCCTATTCTTTCCTTTAAATTCTTTAGGGAAGTTGCTAAACAAAGGGATGCCATAATTTCTGAGGCAACTGTTATTTGATATGAATTTTCCCTAGGAATTCCTGAAGCTTTTCCTCCAAGTCCTATAACTGTATTTCTTAGAGCTCTGTCATTCATATCTACAACTCTTTTCCATATAATTTTTGTTATATCTATGTTTAATTCATTTCCAAATTTCAAATGATTATCAATTATTGCAGAAACTAAATTATGAGCTACTCCAATTGCATGAAGATCCCCTGTAAAATGTAAATTTATATCTTCCATTGGAATAACTTGAGAGTAACCTCCCCCTGTTGCTCCACCTTTCATCCCAAAAACAGGTCCTAAAGAAGGTTCTCTTAAAGCTGCTATGGAACTATAACCTAAACCATTTAAAGCTTCAGTAAGACCAACACTAACTGTTGATTTTCCTTCCCCTGCAGGTGTTGGAGTTATTGCTGTTACTAGGATTAAATTACCATCCTTTTTATCCTCCATATCCTTTAATAAACTTAAGTCTATTTTTGCCTTATATTTCCCATATTGATCATATTTGTCCTCAGGTATACCTACCTTTTTTGCAATATCATTAATGTTTAAAATATTTGCCTCTTGAGCTATTTGTATATCTGTCTTCACAAAAACCTCCCTTAATTTTTCCTTTTATATATTACTGTATAAAAAAAACCAACACTAACCAGGCTTCTTTGTGCCCAGACGGTCGGCTACTAATATTATACTCCCTGTGGTTAATTCCACTTCCGTCAGTCGTATAATTAAAATAAATATTATCACAATTATTTTTAGTTGTCAATATTTGGAAAATATTTATATTTTTTTTTCATAAAATATGGGAATTTATCCTTGACAAATTCAGGTTTTTAATTTATTATGTATCTATCTTAAATAAAAAATAATATTTAACAACCGTATAAGCCCTTAATATGGTGGGGCGTCTCTACATACTACCTTAAATAGTATACTATGGCCTGTTTTTTTAGATGTATAGGCCTGTAATTTTACAGGCCTTTTATATTTCTAAAATTACAACGTATCTAAGGGCCTATAAAATTATAGACCTTTTATTTTTTAACAAATTTAAATCGGAGGGTATAATGGAAAAATTTTTTAGATTGTCTGAAAACAAGACAACAGTGAGACAAGAGATTATCGCAGGGGCCACTACATTTTTAACTATGGCATATATAGTTTTTGTAAATCCTGCTATTTTATCAGCTACTCATATGGATCAAGGAGCACTTATTACTGCAACTTGTTTATCTGCAATTGTTGGTACTGGACTTTGTGGTGTTTGGGTTAATGCACCCTTTGCAATGGCACCTGGAATGGGACTTAATGCTTTCTTTGCTTATACTTTAGTATTAGGGCAAGGGGCTACTTGGCAAGAAGCACTTGGAGTTGTTTTTCTTTCTGGTGTTATATTTGTAATATTAACATTAACAGGAGTTAGAAAATCTCTTATTAAGTCAATACCTATGGAATTAAGACTTGCTGTTGGTGCTGGAATTGGTTTATTTATTGCCTTTCTTGGAATGCAAACAATGGGACTTATAGTTGACAATCCTGCTACTTTAGTTGGACTTGGACATTTTGATACTAAGCTTGCCTTATCAGTAATTGGTCTTATTGTTATGATCTATCTAGAAGTTAGAAATATAAAAGGTGGTATATTACTTGGAATCTTAATCACAACTGTACTTGGAATTATAGTTGGTGAAATAACTTTACCTAAAACTCTAATGTCAATGCCTCCAAGCATTGCTCCAATTGCATTTAAACTAGATATACTAGGAGCTTTGAAACCTTCATTAATCGCTTCTATATTTTCTTTCTTATTTGTTGATTTATTCGATTCCCTTGGAACTATATTAGCTTGTGCAAATGAAGCTGGACTTATTGATGAAAATGGAAATGTTGATAAAATAGATAAAGTTTTAGAAGCAGATGCTGCTGCTACAATAGTTGGTTCTTTAATAGGTACATCAACTGTAACTACATTTGTTGAGTCAGCTTCTGGAATTGCTGCTGGAGGAAGAACAGGACTTACTTCTGTTACCACTGCACTTTTATTCTTTGTAGCTTTATTCTTTTCACCAGTTATAGGAGCTGTTCCTGGTTATGCAACTGCACCAGCCCTTGTAATAGTTGGAGTATTTATGTTTAAAAATCTTTTGGACATTGACTTAAGAAATTTAGAAACTGCTATTCCTTGTTTCTTAACTATTATAATGATGCCTTTAACTTATAGTATCTCTTTAGGATTAGCATTTGGATTTGTATCTTATGTTCTAATTAAAATATTTGTTGGAAAAGTTAAGGAAGTTCCATTTATTCTTTGGATCGTTGCTGTTTTCTCTTTTCTAGAAGTTACAGGTCTTACAAAAAGTTTAATGTCAATATTTATGAAATAGTCATAGCAAAATTTTTATAAATATATTATAATATACATCATACGGTATAATATTAATTATACCGTATTTTTTATACTAAAATTTAAAAAAGGATGAAGAATTAATATGACGAGCAATTTATTACTATCTTTAAATGTAGTTTTCCCGATTTTTTTTATGATGAGTGTTGGATATTTAATTAGAAAATTAAATATGGTAGATGATCATTCTCTAACTATTATGAACAACTTAGTTTTTAGAGTTTTTATGGCTATTCTTCTGTTTGTTAATGTTTCTAAAATGGATATTGGAGCCTTAGTTGATATTCAAAATCTCACACTTATTTTACTTTTATATGGAGTTATTACTTCTATGGTATTATTTTATTTTTTAATCTATAGAAAAACTGTTTCAGACATTAACAAGGTTCCTGTAATGATTCAAGGATCCTATAGGGCAAATCTAATACTATTTGGAATTCCCATGGCAACTGCCCTTTACGGGGAAAATGGTGCTGGAATAATTTCAATAGCAATTGCAGGGGCTATCCCACTATTTAATGTACTAGCTATACTAATACTAGAAGGATATGCTAATAAGAATGCTAGTAAAAAGAAATTGGTTATGTCTATTTTAAAAAACCCTTTAATTATTTCATGCTTTCTTGGAATAATGTTTGTTGTTTTGGGAATTAAAATACCTAATCTATTATTAAAACCACTAGTTAGTATGGGAGGAGTTGCAACACCCCTTGCATTTATTATTCTAGGAGCTACCTTAAAATTTTCTAGTCTTATTAAAAATTTAAAATTTATATTTGTAGCTAGTTTTATGAAATTAATTATTTTACCCCTTGTGGCCATTACCTTGGGAATAAAATTTGGATTTGTAAATGAACATTTACTTGCTATTTTAGGAGCTACTGGGTCACCTATTGCCATTGCTTCCTTTATAATGGTTAAAGAAATTGGTGGAGATGAAAATTTAGCAGCAGAATTAATTGTCTCTTCCTCTGTATTATCTATTTTCACATTATTTGTTTGGATATTTTCTTTAAAAACTCTTGGCTTTTTATAGAAAAAATACTATAATTAGGATATAATGAAATAGGATGTGGATTATGACAGATAATGAAATTGAAATGCAAATGAATAAGGCATTAAAGAAAGTTCCCCTTGAGGTTAGAAAGATAAAATTTATTTTATTTTTCATAAAAAAATGGAAAAATTTATTAAACCTATTTAAATTAAATTAATATGGAGGAAATATGGAAGAAAAATTAACAAAATTAATGCTAAGAATAAATGAAGAATTTCAAAAAAGAGGTTATGAAATTAAAGATGATTTACAGGAACTTCTTGAAACTAATGAAATGATTGCTGAAGAACTATCAAAAACTAAATTTAAAAAAATAGAATTCTTTGATATTAAAGAAGAAGATTCAGTTGGGTTTACTTTGGAAGATTTACAAGTTAGTTTTTACCTTGAATACGGTGAAGATGAAGAGGGACCTTGGTATGAGGCCACTGCTGAAATTGTAAGCTTCTAATATATCTAAATTAGGTAACAATCTTATCACAATAATATACTAAAATAAGGAAAAGGAGGTTATTGATTATGAAAAAATGGGAATGTGAACCATGTGGATACATTTATGATCCAGCTTTAGGGGATGAAGATGCAGGAATAGCTCCAGGAACATCTTTTGAAGATTTACCAGCTGATTGGGTTTGCCCAGTTTGTGGTGTTGGAAAAGAAGATTTTAAAGAATTAGACTAAATAAAAAATAGCGAGTAATCTCGCTATTTTTTTATTTTTTGTTATTATTATATTTTTAACTTTTCTTAGCATATTTCATTGAATCAAAGGCTACTGCTGCAATTATTATTGCCCCTTTGATTATATATTGCCAATATGGACTTACTCCAACATAAGTTAGACCATAGTTTAAAACAGTTAATATAATTACACCAATCATTACACCTGATATTCTACCAATACCTCCATAAAATGATACTCCACCTATAACACAAGCTGCTATTGCATCCATTTCATACATGAAACCTAGATTATTAGTTGCAGAACCAATACGACCAGCTTCTAAAAATCCACCAAAGGCATAGTACATTCCTGATAAAGCGTAAATTAATACCATTGTAACTACTACATTAACTCCTGAAACTCTAGCTGCTTCTGGATTTCCCCCAGCAGCAAAAACATTTTTACCAAATTTAGTTTTATTCCACAATACCCACATAATAACCATAGCTATAGTTGCATAAATTATCAAAAATGGTAGCTTAAACCCAAAAACATTAAAGGACCCTTGGGCAAAATGAGAATAACTTTCGTTAAACCCTGAAATAGGAGAAGCCCCTGCAAAGTCATAATAAAGGGAATTAATACCATAGATAATTGTCATAGACCCCATTGTAACTATAAATGGATGGATGTTCAAACACACTGTTATTACCCCGTTAAAAGCTCCTATTATTGCACCTATTACCATAACTATAAGTATAACTGCTATTAATGGCATTTGACCCATATCTGGGTAAACCTTATTTATATTATCTGAAGCTTGTAATAGAGAAGCTGATACAACTGCTGCTAACCCAACTTGTCTTCCTGCTGAAAGGTCTGTTCCTTGGGTAACTATAATTCCTCCAACACCAAGAGCAATTATAGCTCTTACTGAAGATTGAGTTAAAATATTCTTGAAATTTCTAATACTTAGAAATGTAGGTTCCTTAACAACTATCATAACAAGCATTAAAAATAAAACTAAGTATAAACCACTTCTAATAAATAAATCCTTAATATCTATTTTCCCGTTCTTTTTCTTTTGTAATCTTAAATCCATAATTTATCTCCTTAAATTTTAAAATATTAGTTATAAGTACTTTGCTGAAAGGCTCAATAATTCCTCTTGGGTAGTTTCCTTTGTATTAACTATCCCAGCTAGTTTTCCATTACTCATTACAATTATTCTATCACTAACACCTAAAAGTTCTGACATTTCTGAAGATACCATAATAACTCCCTTACCTTTTTTTGCAAGTTCTATCATAAGTTGATATATTTCATATTTAGCCCCAACGTCAATACCTCTAGTTGGTTCATCTAACATAAGAATATCAGGTTCTGTTAAAAGCCATCTAGAAAGTATTACCTTTTGTTGATTTCCCCCTGAAAGACTTCCAATATGAGTTCTCTGAGTAGGAGTTTTGGTTCTCATACTATCAATTCCCCATTGAGTGTCCTTAACCATTTTTTCGTTATCTAATAATTTATTTTTCTTTACATAACTATCTATATTAGCTAAAATTGTATTTTCTTTAATGTCTAACATGGAAAATATTCCTGTTGCTCTACGTTCCTCTGTAACTAAAGCAAAACCATTTTTAACAGCTACTTTTGGAGATTTATTATTTATTTCTTTACCAAATAATTTAATTTTTCCCTTTGCTTTCTCTCTAATTCCAAATATAGTTTCAACTATATCAGTTCTTTTAGCTCCAACTAACCCTGCAACACCTAAAATTTCTCCCTTACGTAACTTAAAACTAATATCATTTATTGAAGGTTGATGTTTTGCTGAAAGGTTTTCCACCTCTAATATAAACTCACTAGGTTCGTTGTCCTTTGGTGGGAATCTATCTGTTAAATCCCTTCCAACCATAAGATTTATAATTTCATCTGTTGTTAACTTGTCACTTTCTTCTGTTGCTATCCATTTTCCATCTCTCATTATGGTAATGTCATCAGATATAGCTTTAATTTCTTCCATTTTATGAGATATATATATTATTCCACAGCCATCTTCCCTTAGCCTTCTTATTATTTTAAATAAATGTTCCACTTCATTTTCTGTTAAAGAAGAAGTTGGCTCGTCCATAACTATTATTTTTGAATTATAAGAAACAGCTTTAGCTATTTCAATCATTTGTCTTTGAGATACAGATAAATCTCTTACTTTCATTTTTGGATTTATATTTATTTCTAAATTTTTAAATATTTCAATTGTTTTGTCATACATGGCCTTTTCATCAACAAAGAATCCCTTAGTTGGAAATCTCCCTAACCAAATATTATCTAGTACATTTGTTTGAGTAACTTGATTTAATTCTTGATGAACCATGGAAACTCCATTATCTAAAGCTTCCCTTGTTGATGTAAAATTTATTTCTTTTCCATCAAAGGAAATAGTTCCACCATCTTTTTTGTAAATCCCAAAAAGACATTTCATAAGAGTTGATTTCCCAGCTCCATTTTCTCCCATAAGAGCGTGAACACTATGAGATCTAACCTTTAAAGAAACTTCATCCAATGCTTTTACACCAGGGAATGATTTAGAAATATTTTTCATTTCTAATAAATATTCTTTATTTTCCATAACTTTCTCCATTTCATATAATTATAAGTTGTTTATTTCATTAAAAGAGAGAGTGAAAACCACTCCCTCTTTAATTTAATTTTTATTTAATTTCCAAAAGAAATTAATATTGATCCACATTGTCAGAATCTATTCCTATACTAGGAACTAATAAAATTTTATTATCTAATACTAGATCAAGACCTTCAGTTGCATCTTTACCTGCTGCTAAATTAACTGCAATATTAAATGTTCCTCTACCTTGACTATCTGCATCATTTAAAACTGTTCCAGCCATTTCACCCTTTTTAATTTTTACAAGAGCTTCTGGAAGTGCGTCAACACCAAATACTGGTAATGTTTTTCCAAATGCCTTTTGTGATTCTATAGCACCTAAAGCCATACCATCATTGTTACAAATTATAACTTCTATCTTATCTCCATTGGGACCAGATAACCATGCATCCATTTTATCCTTTGCCATTGCAGTATCCCACAAAGCAGTGTCCAAATGTAATTCTTCAGTTTCAATTCCCATATCATTTAATGTTTTTACAGAATATTTAGTTCTTGCTTCTGCATCAGGATGTCCAGGTTCTCCCTTTAACATTACATATTGAATTACTCCATCACCATTTAAATCTGTTTCAGGATGTTCTTTCCAATATTTTCCAATTAATTCTCCTTGGGCAATTCCTTGAGCATCAGGATCTACTCCAACATAATAAGCTTTATCATAAGATTCAATAACTGAATCTTGTGGTCTTTTATTATAGAATACAACTGGTATTCCAGATTCTTTTATTTTATTACATACTGTTTGTCCAGAAGCTGGGTCAACTAAATTAATAGCTAAAGAGTCAACACCCTTAGACAACATAACGTCTATTTGATCATTTTGTGTAGTTTGACTATTTTGAGAATCGTTCATTTGTAATTCTACCTTATCAGAAACCTTAGCTGCTTCACTTTCCACAGATTTTCTTAGTAATGCTATAAAGTTATCGTCAAATTTATAAGCTGTAAATCCAACTCTTAATTTTTGTGGCTCATCTGATTTTTTATCTCCCCCACACCCTACTAAACCTGCTGCTAATATAACTGACCCCAATAACAATCCCATTTTTTTCATAATATAAATCCCTCCTAATTTTTAGTCAATTCATAATTTTCATTTTGTTTTTCAATCTCTTGCTATCTATAGTTATACTTTAATTAATATTTTTTGTCAATAAATTAAACGTTTTTTGTTTAAAGTTTTATCAAAAATTATAAAAAGTATACTGACTTTTGCTATAGTATTTATCTTTTTCAGAATAAAGCTTACTTTTTTCATCATAAAATTGTAATACATCTGGATAATCTTGCATTTCCAAACAAAATCCCAAATGATTTTTTTTGAATATATCCTCTAGATAATTTCCTGTGTAAAGAACAACAACTGGCTGATTGGTTTTTATTTTTAAGCCTCGTCCACTTTTTTCATCCTCTATTATTCCATCTATATTTTCTTTTTTTGAAAGTATAAAGGGATGATCTAATCCACCATTAACTATTTTTATTTGCTCATCTTGAGAATTTAAAATATCTTTAAACTTCACTCCATTTCTTAGATCAAATATTTTAGAATCCACATTTGAAATTATTTTAGGTAATGTTCTCTCATCAACTTGTATATATTCATCACAATATAATTGTATTTTTTGATTGCCAATGTCCTCTTTAGCATCTCCACTGAGATTAAAATAAGTGTGATTAGCTAAATTCATATAGGTTTCCCTATCTGGAATACCTTCATATTCCACTGTTAATTCATTTTTTTCCAAAGTATAAATAACTTTAAAATCAACCTTTCCTGGAAAATTTCCTTCCATATGAGGAGAGCTTCTAGTGAGAATTAGTTTTACCCTATCCCCTTGAATAATAGTTGCCCCTCTCCACAACTTAGTAACAAAATAATCTGGGTATCCATGTAAATTATTCCCATTATTATTTAATTCTAATTGGTATATTTCCCCTTGAATATTCAGTTGTCCATTTGCTATTCTTCCTGCATTTCTTCCTACTATCCCACCTACATGATAGGACGGGTTATCTTCATATTCTTCTAGGGTTTCAAAATTTAAAACCACATTTTCAACATTTCCCTTCCTATCCTTGGTTAAAATCTTTCTAATAATCCCACCATAATCTAATATTTCAACTTCCAAATCATCATCTTTTAAACTATAGGCAAACACCTCTTCCCCTGTTTTTAGTTTCCCAAAAAAATTTCTTTTAATAACTGCCATTATTATCACCTAACTTTGTATATATTTTTCTGTAAATTTTAAATTTTCAAACAAATTTTCCCTTACTACAGATATTGCAGAGTAATACATTAGTTCTTCCCCTAATTTAGTGCTTTTTATTTCACATTTTTGAATATCTAGAGATATTTTGTTTAAATAAAAATTTAAGTTCTCCATTACAAAATCACTTTTAAAAAGTTCCCCTGCTAGAATAATTTTCTCAGGATCCACTATTGAAATAATAATGTTCAACCCCTGGGCAATATATTCCACAGCTTCTGTTATTGCTTTAATAACTAAAAAATCTCTTTTTTTTATTCCATAAAGAACATCTTTTATTTCTAATTTATTATTTTTTTGTAAAGTTTCTTTTAATATACTATATTTACCAACTTTTATTTCAGATTCTAATCTTTTTAATATGGCCTTATCAGAGGCTTCTGCCTCTAAACATCCTCTTTTCCCACAGGAACATTTTCTTATACTATTTGTGTTTATAACTATATGTCCTATTTCTCCAGCCATAGAATGAAAACCCCTGTACATTTTATTATCAATAAAATATGAAGTTCCTATACCTTGACATAGGTTTAAAACTAGAAAATTATCAACATCCTTACAAGAACCTATTTGCTTTTCTGTATAGGCCATGGCTCTCACATCATTTTCCAAAATAATTGGTAAATCATACTTTCTACCTAAGTACTTAACAATATTATTAGTTTCCCACTCATAATGAGGTGACATTAATATTTTAGAAAAATCCTTGTCCACTGGACCAGTTACAATAAGAACTATAACCCCTATGTTTTTATGTGCTTCTAAATTTTTCTTTATAATATTATCTAAAAAATTCAACATATTTTTTTTGTTCTTACTAAGTATAGCTATTTTAATTTTTTTAATAAAGTCCCCATTTACCTTACTCACAGATAAATATATTTTGTCGTCAGCTGTTATGTTTATTCCTAAAATATTTTTAAAATTATCCTCATTTATGGATAACAACATTGGACGTCTTCCCCCTGTTGATTTTCCTTCATTTTTTTCAACAATAATATTATTTTCTAATAAATTATTGATTAATCTAGAAATCCTAGCTGGAGTAAGACCAAATAACTTAGCTAAATCCATCCTTGAAATACTTATTCTATTCTTTATTATTTTTAATATTTCATACTCTCTCAGGCTCTCTTTCATTGTACTCTCCTAAAATATCTTATATCTATTTTTAATATATTTTACTTGATTTGTCAAAAGAAAACTTAATTAATAAAAAAACTTAATTAATAAACTTAATTAAGTCCCCTATCTTTTTAACAAAACAATTTGTTTTTTTTTTAACACAAAGTATAATTAAGATACATAGTATGTAATTTAGGAGGATAAAAATGGATGTTAAAAATACAATGCTTGTTAAATTTCATGAATTATTTGGAAATTTAGGAAGTGAGGAATTTTATTTTACTCCTGGAAGAGTTAATCTTATAGGAGAACATATTGATTATAATGGGGGTTTTGTTTTTCCATGTGCTCTAAGCTTTGGAACTTACGCTATTTGTAGAAAAAGAAAAGATCAAAATTTTAATCTATTTTCTATTAATTTTCCTAATGACAAAACAATAACTTTCCAAGGTAATAACTTAAAAAAGTCAGGTGTTTGGGGTGATTATTGTAAAGGAGTAATTAAAATCTTTCAAGATAATAATCATAACATACCCTTTGGCTTGGATATAGTTTTTTATGGAAATATTCCAAATGGAGCTGGCCTTTCTTCATCTGCTTCTTTGGAAGTTTTAATGGGAACTATTTTAAATGAAACTTTTAATTTAAATATACCTATGGTAGATATTGTTAAATATTCCCAAAGGGCTGAAAATGATTTTATAGGAGTTAGTTGTGGAATTATGGATCAATTTGCAGTGGGAATGGGTAAAAAGGATAATGCTATTTTATTAAACTGTAACACTTTAAAATATGAATATGTTCCTATTTTACTTAAAAATGCTTCAATTGTTATTATGAACACTAACAAAAGAAGAGGCCTTGCTGATTCTAAATATAATGAAAGAAGAATTTACTGTGAAAAAGCCTTACAAGATTTAAAAAATTCTAAAGTTAACATTGAATATTTATGTGACCTTTCCATGGAAGATTTTAAAAAGGTTAAACACTTTATAGGGGAAAATGAAGCTCTTCTAAGGGCAACCCATGCTATTAGTGAAAATGATAGGGTTTTAAATGGTATTACAGCTTTGAAAAACAATGACATAAAAACCTTTGGAAAATTAATGAATGAATCACATATTTCCCTTAGGGATAATTATGAGGTTACTGGATTTGAACTTGACACAATTGTAAAGGCAGCTTGGGAGGAACCTGGAATAATAGGTTCTAGAATGACAGGAGCTGGATTTGGTGGATGTGCTGTGAGTATTGTTGAAAATGATTTTATAGATAGTTTCATTAAAAATGTTGGGGAAAAATATACAAAGAAAACTAATCTTGTTGCTGATTTTTATATTGCTAATATTGGTGATGGTTCTAGAAAAATAGGTGATTTATAATGAATAAAAAAAATATATATATAGAAATTGAAAACTTATTAAACTATGCTGTAAATGTATCTTTTATTGAAAATGAAGATATAATATATTTCAGAAATAAAATTTATAATATTTTAAATATTGAAGTTAATGAAGAAAATTTAGAAAATATTGAAATAATAAATGGAAAATATCCCTATGAAATTTTAGATGAAATTTGTAATTTTGCTGTTGAAAATAATTTAATTGAAAACACTGTTCCTGAAAGGGATTTATTTGATACTAAAATAATTGGAGAGTTAACTCCTAAACCTAGTGATGTAATTAATAATTTTAAAAGGGATTATCAAGTTTCCCCTAAAAGGGCCACTGATAATTTCTATAAATTTTCCAAAGACACAAACTACATAAGAACTGATAGAATTAATAAAAATCTACATTGGCTATGTGAAACTAGCTATGGAAATTTAGAAATAACAATTAATCTTTCAAAGCCTGAAAAGGATCCAAGGGACATTGAAAAAGCTAAGCTTATTAAAGCTTCCTCTTATCCTAAATGTCTCCTTTGCAAAGAAAATGTTGGATATGCAGGAAGAATTAATCACCCTGCAAGACAAAATCATAGAATTATTCCTATAACTTTAAAAGATAAATCTTGGTTTTTACAGTACTCACCCTATGTATACTATAATGAACACTGTATAGTTTTTTCAGGGGAACATGCTCCAATGACAATAAATAAAAATACCTTTGAAAAATTACTAGACTTTGTAGATGTGTTCCCACATTATTTCATTGGTTCAAATGCTGATTTACCAATAGTTGGAGGATCTATTTTAGCCCATGAACATTTTCAAGGGGGATGTCATGATTTTCCAATGGCAATGGGAAAAATGGAAAAAACTTTCACAATTAAAAATTATGAGGATATTCAAGTTGAAAAAATAAAATGGCCAATGTCTGTTATAAGACTTAGGGGTAAAAGCAAGAAAGAACTAATTGAACTAGCTGATAAAATTTTTGCTAATTGGAAAAATTATTCAGATGAAAAATGTGATATTTTAGCATTTTCAAATAATACTCCACATAACACAATTACTCCAATAGTTAGGAGAAAAGAAGATTTCTATGAGATTGATCTTGTTTTAAGAAACAATAGAACTTCTGAAAAGTATCCCCTTGGGATATTTCATCCTCACAAAGAATTTCATCACATAAAAAAAGAAAATATTGGACTTATTGAAGTTATGGGTCTAGCTGTTTTACCAGGAAGATTAAAGGAAGAACTTTCAACACTTAGGGAACTTTTATTAAAAAAAGATCCCCTTGATTTAATTAATAAAAATCCAAAGGTTGTAAAACATTTAAATTGGTGTGAAGGTTTACTTGAAAAATATAGTGAAAAACTAAATGAAAATAATATAGAACTCATTTTAAAAAAAGAAGTTGGATTAGTCTTCTCCCAAGTTCTTGAAAACTCAGGAGTGTTCAAGAATGATGAAAATGGAAGAAGGGGATTTGACAACTTCATTTCATCTCTAAATTAATTTTTCTTGACATGGAAATAAAATTATGTTAGTATTCTAGAAAATTAATGGGGAGGAAAATTATGATGTTACTAAGGCATTTCAGGATAATCAACAAATATAATAGAAACTATTATTCTGAATGTTCAACTAGAGATCATGATTTTTTAACTTAGAATTTTTTTCTTTGAAAATTTTTAATTAATAAAATTATTAGAATTCTTTTGCCAGCATTCATATATGCTGGCTTTTTTTATGCACCAGTATGTTTAGAATAATATCTAAGCATGCTGGTTTTTTTATTTTGTAGGAGGTTAACAATGTTAAAAGTAGGAATTTTTGGAGCTACTGGTTATGCAGGGCAACAACTTGTTTGGTTACTGATGAATCACAAATTTTCACAAATTGAATTTATGGCTTCTAATACCTATGCAGGTAAAGAATTTAGTGAAATATATCCTAATTTTAAAAACAGGCTGGATTCTAAACTTATTTCCATTGAAGAGGCTAAAGATAAAATAAAGGATATTGATGTTTTGTTTTTAGCTCTTCCCCATGGAAAGTCAGCTGACCTTGTAAAATTATCTGTGGAAAATTCTGTTAAGGTAATTGACCTAGGAGCAGATTTTAGATTAACAAATCCTGAGGATTTTCTTTATTGGTATAAAATGAAATTTAATTATCCTGAGCTAATAAAAGACTCTATATATAGTTTACCTGAATTAAAATCAAAGGAAGATATTAAAAATGCAAAAATAATTGCAAATCCTGGATGCTATGCTACAGCTAGTTTACTTGCATTGGCACCTTTAGTTAAAAATAAATTAATTGATTTAAATTCAATTGTAATAGATGCAAAATCTGGAGTTTCTGGAGCTGGAAGATCATTAAAAGTTGGAAGTCTTTTCTCTGAATGTAACGAGTCTATAAAGGCTTACTCTGTTGGAAATCATAGACATACAGCTGAAATAGAGCAAGAACTTTCTTTACTTGAAAATGAAAAAATAACAACTTTATTTACACCTCATCTTGTTCCTATGAATCGTGGAATTTTAGCTGTGTCATATGCTAATTTGGATACTTCTAAAAGTTTACAAGAGATTTATGAAATATATAAAGATTTCTATAAATCTAGTTATTTTGTGAGAATTTTAGACTCCCTTCCTGAAACAAGATTTGTAAAGGGGAGCAACTTCTGTGATATTGGTATTAAGATAGATACTAGAACTAATAAAATTATAGTTATTTCAGCTATTGATAATCTAGTAAAGGGAGCTGCAGGACAAGCTATTCAAAATATGAATATTTCATTTGATCTTGATGAATTTCAAGGAATAACAACTTTAGGAATAAATATATAAAGGAGAATAACATGAAAATTTTAGAAAATAAATCATTTACCCTTGTTAAGGGAATAAAAGCTGCAGGAATATCTTGTGGATTGAAAAAAAGTGGAAAAAAAGATCTGTGTCTAATATACAGTGAAGAGAAAGGTATTTCTGCTGGAGCCTTTACCCAAAATCAAGTTAAAGCTGCTCCTGTTCTTTTAAGTATGAAAAACGTTGAAAGTGAAAATGTTCAAGCTCTAATAATAAATAGTGGAAATGCAAATGCATGTAATGGAGCCAAAGGATATGAAGACGCTGTTACAACAACTGAACTTGTTGCTAAAAACTTAAACATATTACCTAGTGAAGTTCTTGTACAGTCAACTGGAATTATTGGTCTTCCCCTTCCAATGGATAAATTAATTTCTGGGATAAATAATATTTGTCCTAAACTATCTAAAGATGGAGGAGAAGATGCTTCTTTAGCAATACTTACAACTGACACTTTTCCTAAAACAGTTACTGTGCAAATTGAAATAGATAATAAAACTGTCACTATAGCTGGGATAGCTAAGGGTTCTGGGATGATCCATCCTAATATGGCAACTATGCTTGGAAATATATTTACAGATGTTAATATTTCTAAAGAATTACTTAATGAAACTTTTAAAGAAAGTATTGATAATACCTTTAATATGATATCTGTGGATGGGGACACTAGTACCAATGACATGTGTATAATTATTGCAAATGGAGCTGCTGAAAATAAATTAATAGATACAAAGGATGAAAACTTTAAGATTTTTAAAGATGCCCTTGATTATGTAAATGAAAGCCTAGCTAAATTAATTGCAAAGGATGGTGAAGGGGCAACAAAACTTTTAGAAGTATCTGTTTCAAATGGGAAAACAAAAAAAGATTCTAAATTAGTTGCTAAATCAATTATCACATCTAATTTAACTAAATGCGCCTTCTTTGGAGAGGATGCTAACTGGGGAAGAATCCTATGTGCCATTGGATATTCCAAAGCTGATTTAAACATTGAAAGCATTGATATTCATTTAAACTCAAAGGGAAATTCTGTACAAGTTGTTAAAGATGGTGCAGGGCTATCCTTTGATGAAGACTATATTAAAAATATTTTAGAAGAAGATAAAATAAATATACTTGTGGATTTAAAAAATGGAAAGCACAATGCTAAAGCTTGGGGATGTGATCTTAGCTATGAATATGTAAAAATTAATGGATCTTATCGTTCTTAAATTAAAAGGAGATTTTATGGAAAATAAATATACAAAAATAAATAATATTATTGAAATAATCCCATACATTGATAGCTTAATTGGAAAAATTATTGTTATTAAATATGGGGGAAATGCTCTAATAAATGAGACTAAAAAAATTCAATTTATTAAGGACATTGTTTTTCTAAAAAAACTAGGAGCTTATCCTGTTATTATCCACGGAGGTGGCCCTGATATTAATGCAATGCTTGGGAAAATTAATAAGGAATCTAAATTTTTAAAGGGAAATAGAATTACTGACAATGAAACTATGGAAATTGTAGAAATGATTCTCTCTGGAAAAGTTAATAAAAATCTAGTGTCATTAATTAATAAATATGGGGGAAATTCTGTTGGTATAAGTGGAAAAGATAGCAATCTAATAATAGCAGAAAAAAAATATATTATTAATGATAATGAAAAAATAGATATTGGGAATGTTGGAGAGATTCTAAAGATTAATGGAAAAATTATATATACACTTATTAAAGAAGACTATATTCCTGTTATTTCCAGTGTTGGAACTGATTACAATGGAAATACCTATAATATAAATGCTGACTATGCTGCTAGTTCAATTGCCAGTGAACTAAAGGCACATAAGTTTATATTTATCACAAATGCCCCTGGGATTATGATGGAAATGAACAATATAAACACTAAAATTGAAACTTTAAACTATGATGAAGCTATCACTCTTATTAAAGATAAAATAATAACTGAGGGAATGATCCCTAAAGTTGAAGCTTGCCTTTCGTCTTTAAAAAATGGAGTTGATAATGTTCATATAATTGATGGAAATCTTGAACATTCACTACTTGTGGAATTACTTACAGATTTAAACACTGGAACTAAACTTATTAAAAATTAAAGGGGAGAAAACATGGAAACTAATAATATTTTAAACACTTATAATAGATTTGATGTTATTTTTAAAAAGGGGAAAGGAGTATATCTTTACGATATTAATGACAATAAATATTTTGATTTTGTTTCTGGAATAGCTGTTAACTGTTTAGGTCATAGTAATCCTAAAATTATAAACACTATAAAAAATCAAAGTGAAAATCTTATGCATATATCAAACCTTTATTGGAATGATCAACAAATAAAACTAGCTGATAAATTAATTAAAATTGGAGATTTGGATAAGGTCTTTTTCTGCAATAGTGGAACTGAAGCAAATGAACTTGCTTTGAAAATAGCTAGAAAATTTGGAAAAGAATTTTGCCCAGATAAAAATAAAATTATTTACATGAAAAATTCCTTCCATGGAAGAACTTTAGGAGCTCTTTCTGTAACTGGACAAGAAAAATATCAAGCTCCATACAGACCTATACTTGGGGGAACAGTTCAATGTGAATTTAATAATATTAAGGATTTTTATTCTAAATTTGATAAAAATGTCTGTGGAGTAATTATTGAACTTATACAAGGGGAAGGGGGAATTATTCCAATAGACCCTGAATTTTTACAAACTGTTAAAAATCTATGTGACATTAATAACGCCCTACTTATAACAGATGATGTACAGTGTGGTATTGGTAGACTTGGAACTTTCTTTGCCTATGAAAAATTTTCAGTAATACCAGATATTATAACTGTTGCCAAGGGACTTGGGGGAGGTTTCCCAATTGGTGGAGTAATTGTTGGGAAAAAAGCTTGTGAAACATTAAAACCAGGGGATCATGGTTCAACTTTTGGTGGGAATCCCCTTGCATGTTCTGTTGCTAACACTGTTGTAGATTGTTTAACTTCTGAAAATTTTCTAGATGAAGTTAGTAACAAAAGTGCTTACTTTAAAGAAAAAATTAATGATTTAATAAAAAAATATGATGCATTTGAAAGTATAAGTGGAATGGGACTTTTACTTGGATTAAAAATTAATGATAAAATAAGTTCTGGAGATTTTGTAAAAAAAGCCTTTGAAAAACATTTTCTATTAGTTGGAGCAGGGAATAATACTGTTAGATTACTTCCCCCTTTAAATGTTACATATGAAGAATTGGATAAGGCTGTTATGCTTTTGGAAGAGACCATAAAAGAATTTTAATATTACTTGGAGGGGAAAATAATGAATGAAAAACATTTTTTAAAATTATTAGATTTTACAGAGGATGAAATTAATAATTTAATAAAACTATCAGCTAAATTAAAAAAAGATAAAAAATTAGGAATAGAGGAAAAAACTCTAATAGGAAAAAATATTGCTCTTATTTTTGAGAAAACTTCAACTAGAACCAGATGTGCCTTTGAAGTTGCAGCTTCAGATCAAGGGGCTAATACCACATACCTTGATTCTTCTGGAAGTCAAATAGGAAAAAAAGAATCAATTAAAGATACTGCTAAGGTACTTGGAAGAATGTTTGATGGAATACAATATAGAGGTTATGAACAGGAAAAAGTAGAGGATTTAGCCACTTACTCTGGAGTACCTGTTTGGAACGGTCTTACAAATGATTTTCATCCTACACAAATAATTGCAGATTTTTTAACTATACTAGAACACAAGGGAAAACTAAAAAATATTAAACTAGCATATATTGGAGATGGAAGAAATAACGTAGCTAATTCTCTTTTGGTAGGTGCTGCTAAACTGGGACTTGATTTTAGAATTGTAACTCCTATATCTTTGTTTCCTAAAAAAGAATTAATTGATACTTGTTTAAAAATCTCAAAGGAAACAGGAGCTAAATTAACTTTAACAGATTCAATTGAAAAGGGTTTAAAAGATGCTGAGGCTGTATATACAGATGTATGGGTTTCCATGGGTGAAACAAAGGACACTTGGAAAAAAAGAATTGACCTATTAAAGCCTTATCAAGTGAACAGCAAATCAATGTCTTACGCTAAAAAAGACGCTATATTTTTACATTGTCTTCCTTCTTTCCATGATTTAGAAACTGATGTTGGAAATAATATTTTCCAAGAATTTGGAATAAAGGAACTTGAAGTTTCTGATGAAGTTTTCCAAAGTGAGAATTCAGTTGTTTTTGATCAAGCTGAAAATAGACTTCATTCAATAAAAGCTATAATGGTTTCATCTTTCAATAATTAAAAAAGCTCCCTTTGTAGTGAACCCATTTTCTTGGACATGAAATTTAATATTTAATTTAAGGATTGATTCCTGTATTCTGCAGGAGTTAATCCTTTTAATTTTATTTTAATTCTCTGATTATTATAATAATCAATATAAT
>NZ_WJWY01000019.1 GCF_010367435.1 Fusobacterium sp. IOR10 | reverse complement strand
CTAAAGATTTTACTGTTTCTCCTTTCAACCTTCTTTCATAAATTTCTATTTTTTGTTTATTTGTTAATTTGGACATAAGAAATGCACCCTCCATCTTATTTGTCTAAGATTTTGGGTGCACTACATTAAGGGGGACTTTTTTATATTTCTTAATGTTAACCTTCAAGATATTTTTTATTGTAATATTAACCATTTTAAATATATAATGATTGTGTTTGATAAAAGTTTAAAGGGAGTGATTTTTTTGGAAAAAGAATTAAAATCAGGATATTTTGTTACTGGGATAGGGACAGATATAGGGAAAACTTACATAAGTGCTTTACTCTACAAAGCTTTAAAAGAAAGGGAGAATGCAGGTTATTATAAACCTATTCAAAGTGGATGTTTTTATAAAGCTGATAAAATAATAGCTCCAGATGTTAAATTTGTATGTGATTTTAGTGGAGTTGAATATGATAAGGATATGTGTACTGTTACTTTAATGCCAGAAGTATCACCTCATCTTGCAGCTGAAATGGAAAATAAGGAAATAGATATTAATAAAATTTATGAAAAAATAAAAATAAAAAAGAAAGAATACTCAACTGTTATAGTTGAAGGAGCAGGGGGAGTATACGTTCCAGTTATAAGAAATAAAGTTTATATGTTTGATATTATGAAAGAGTTAAAATTACCGATTATTTTAGTTTCAAGTACTAAGGTTGGAGGAATAAATCATACTATGCTAACAATAGAATTTTTAAAAACAAAAGGAATTGAAATTCAAGGAATAGTTTTTAATGGATATACTGGGGAAAAATATGAAGATGATAATATTAGCGTGGTATTAGAGGATAGTGAAATAAAAAATTATATAACAGTAAAAAAAGGTCAAAAAAGTTTAGAAAAAAATGATTTAATTAATTTATTAGGGGAGAAAAAAAATGAAAATAAATAAAAATTTAAGTGAATTACAAAAAAGAGATTTAAAACATATATTCCATCCTTGTTCTCAAATGAAAGATTATGAAGATTTTCCTCCAATTGTTATAGAAAAAGCAAAGGGGATGTACGTGTATGATGAATTTGGAAAAAAATATATGGATTGTATTGCAAGTTGGTGGTTAAATCCTTTAGGACATTGTAATGAAAGAATAAATAAGGTGTTAATTGATCAAGCGAATACTTTAGAGCATGTAATTTTTTCTAATTTTTCCCATAAGCCTGCTATAGAACTTTCAGAAAAATTAGTTGAACTTTTACCAGAGGGGTTATCAAAATTATTTTTTGCAGATAATGGATCCTCAGGTGTAGAGATAGCTTTAAAGCTAGCTTACCAATCTCAAAACCAAAGGGGTTATGAAAAGAAAAGAAAATTTGTAACAATTAAAAATTCATATCACGGTGAAACAATAGGAGCGTTAGCTGTTGGAGATATTGATTTTTTCACAAAAACATATAGACCATTAATAAAAGAAGCAGTTAAAGTTGAGGGCCCTGAATGTTTTAAATGTAAATTTAATAAAGAATACAAAACTTGTGGAGCAGAATGTTTTTCATATATGGAAAAAGAATTAAGAGAAAATCATGAAGAAATAGCAGCAGTAATTGTTGAGCCTATTGTTCAAGGAGCAGGGGGAATGAAAATATATTCTCCAAAATATTTAAGAAAATTAAGAGAAGTAACAGAGGAATTAAATATAGTTATGATTGTTGATGAAATAGCTATGGGATTTGGAAGAACTGGGAAAATGTTTGCCAGTGAATGGGCAGGAATTTCTCCAGATATAATGACTGTGGGAAAAGCCTTAACAGCAGGATACTATCCAATGTCTATAGTTTGTATGAGAGAAGAAATATATGATTCTTTCTATGCTGATTATTCAGAAGGAAAATCTTTTTTACATTCTCACAGTTTCTCAGGAAATCCTTTAGGGTGTAGAATTGCCTTGGAAGTTCTAAAAATTTATGAAGAGGAAAATATATTAGCTCAAATAAATGAAAAAGGAGACTATCTAGAGGCAAAAATGAAAGAAGTTTTTGGAGAAAATGAAAACATAGGAGAAATAAGAAGAATAGGAATGATAGGTGTTTTAGAAATTGTAAAAGATAAAAAAACAAAAGAAAGATTTTCTTCAAAGGAAAGAGTTGGATATGGGATATATAAAACTGCTTTAAAAAATGGAGCAATATTGAGACCATTGGGAGATACTATTTATTTCTTACCTCCATTTATAATATCAAAAGAAGAAATAGATGAAATGGTAAGTATTTGTAAAATTTCAATTGATGAATTTCTTTCAAATAAAAAATAAACTTTAATTTTGAAATATAAGGAAGATTATAACTATGAAAAAAGATGAAATAATATTAGAGTTAAATAAAAAAAAACAAGAAAATAACTTTAGAACATTGAAAATTTTCAATGAAAAAGATTTAAATTTATCTTCAAATGATTATTTAGGATTGGCTCATGACGATAAATTGAAAGAAAAATTTTATGAAGAATTTAAAGAGGAAGTATATTTATCATCTAGTTCTTCTAGATTAATCACAGGAAATTATAATGGAATTATAAAATTAGAAGTACAATTAGAGGAAATTTATGAAAAACCAGCTCTTGTTATGAATAGTGGATTTTCAGCAAATAAGACAATAATAGAAACTTTTTATAATAAAAATTCCCTAATAATAACAGACAAACTAAATCATGCAAGTATATATAATGGAATAATATTAAGTAATTGTAAAATATCTAGATATAAACATCTAGATATGGATCACCTTGAAAGCATATTGAAAAAATACTCAGAAAAATATAAGGATATATTAATTGTTTCTGAAACTATTTACAGTATGGAAGGAGATACAGCTAACTTAAAAAAATTAGTAGAGCTTAAAAAAAAGTACAATTGTTCTTTAATGATAGATGAGGCACATTCTTATGGAGTTTTTGGATATGGGATTTCTTATAATTTAAACTTAATCAAGGATATTGATTTTTTAGTTATTCCATTGGGAAAAGGCGGAGGATCCATAGGAGCTTATATAATTTGTGAAGATTATTATAAGGATTATTTAATAAATTGTGGGAAAGAATTTATTTATACTACAAGTTTACCTCCAGTTAATATTTTTTGGAATTTATTTATCTTAAAAAATATGGATAAATTTGAAGACAGAAGAAAGAAATTAAAAGAATTAATAGAATTTACTTTTCTTAAAATAAAAGAATTAGAAATAAATGTAGTTTCAGATTCCCATATATTAGGTTTAGTTGTGGGAGATAACCAAAAAGTGGATATAATTTCAAAAAATTTAAGAAGCAAAGGATATATAGTTTATTCTATTAAAAGTCCAACAGTGGGGAAAGGAACAGAGAGAATAAGAATAGGTTTAAATCCAAATATAACAAAAAAGGATATGGAAATTTTTTTAAAGGAATTTAAATATGAATATAATAATATTTTTTAATGGCTGGGGAATGGATGAAAAAATTTTAAAAAAATTAGAAAACAAAACAAATTATGAAGTCTTAAATATATCCTTTCCTTATAAAATAGATAAAGTTAAATTAGAAAATTACAAAAGAAAAATATTTGTAGGATGGTCTTTTGGTGTGTATTATATGTGTGAATTTTTAAATAAAAATAAAGACATTAGCTACGAAGATGTTATAGCTATAAATGGAACTCCTGAAATAATTGGTAAAAATGGAATTCCAGAAAAAGTTTATAACTTAACTTTAAAGCATATGAATGAAGAAAATTTAGAAAAATTTTATATTAATATGGATTACAAATTTATGACCAAAAGCAAGAAAATAGATGAATTAATTTATGAACTTCAATATTTAAAAGACAACTACAGTCCTCAAGAAAATAAAGTTTCAAAGGCTATTATTAGCATAAATGATAAAATAATAAAAAGTAAAAATCAAAATAAATATTATGAATCAAAGGACGTAGAGATAAAAAAAGTAGATGGAGGTCATTATATTTTTTCTCAATTAAAAAGCTGGGAGGATATATTAAGATAATTATGAAAGAATTTAATAAAAACTTTTCAACATATGATGATAATGCAATAGTACAAAAACAAGTGGCCAAAAAACTAATTGATTTAATAAATAATAAATTTAAAAAAACTAATTATTCCAAAGTTATTGAATTGGGGTGTGGAACAGGAATATTTACAAGATATGTTATAAAAAATTTAGAAGTAGAAAAACTAAATCTAAATGATTATTTTGATACTAGAGAATATTTATCAGATATAAAATATCATAAATTTATAAAAGAAGATATGTCTAAATGTTTAAAAGAAAAATATGATTTAGTTATTTCAAGCTCTAGTTTTCAATGGATAGAGGATTTAGAAAGCTTATTTAAGGATATTTCTAAAACTACTGACAAATTAGCGTTTTCTGTATATCTAAAGGGTAATTTAAAAGAAATTCAAGAACATTTTAATATTAGCTTAGATTACAAAACAAGGGAAGAAATCATGTTATTATTAAAGAAAAATTTTTCAGAAGTTGAAAGCTGGGAAGAAGATAAGGTTATTAATTTTGAAGAACCATTAGATGCATTGAGACATTTGAAAAAAACAGGTGTAGGGATAAATTCAAAATCATCTGTTCGTAAAATAAGAACTTTCAAGGATAAAAGTCTTTCATATAGTGTTGGATATTTTTTATGTTCCAAATAGACTAATAAATGTGGTATAATACTCAGTAATACATAAAAAAATATATTACATATATTAAATGGAGGTAATTATGAAAGTAGGATTATTTGGTTTTGGAGTAGTAGGAAAAGGTATTTACGACATTATAGACACTAAAAAAACTTTAAATTTAAAAAAAATTGAAGTGAAAAAAGCTTTGGTAAGTTCAATTAAAGGGAGAACTTTAAATATTCTAACCATAAATCCTCAGGAAATAATACAAGATGAAGAGATTGACACTGTAGTAGAAGTTATGGGAGGGATATATCCAGCTTATAACTATATTATAGACTCTTTAAAGGCTGGTAAAAATGTAGTAACAGCAAATAAAGCTGTTGTAGCTGAGAATTTCGAAGAATTTATAGAAGTTGCAAAAAAAAATAAAGTAAAATTTTATTATGAACCTAGTGTATGCGGGGGAGTTCCTATAATAGAAGGATTAAAAAAAGTTAAAAAAGTAGATGAAGTCTCTGAGATTGGTGGAATATTTAACGGTACTACAAATTTTATTTTGGACAAAATGACTAAATATTCTGCTGAATTTAAAGAAGCATTAGAAGAAGCTCAAGAAAAAGGTTATGCTGAAGCGGATCCTTCTGCTGACATAGATGGAATAGATATTTTGAGAAAAATAATTATTTCTTCTTCAATTGCTTTTGATTTTTTAGTTCCAAAGGAAGAAGTTAAAGTTTTTGGAATTAGAAATATTTTAAAAATAGATATAGATTACTTTAAGAAACAAGATAGAGTCATTAAATTAATGGCCATAGGGAAAAAAGAGAATGACAATTATATTTGTTGTGTTGAACCAGTTGCTTTTGATTTTAATAAAATTGAGGCAACTGTTCCTACAAATTTCAATATTGCTTTTTTAAAAGGTGAAACAATAGGAGAGCTTAAATTTTTTGGACAAGGTGCGGGAAAATATCCAACTGGAAATGCAGGAGTTCAAGATTTAATAGAAATATTAGAGGAAAAAGAATATGATTATCCAAACTTTAATAAAAAATTGACAAAAGATTCTTCATTGATAAAAGGAAAATATTATATTAGAACAGTGAAAAAATTTAATCTTGAACAATTAAATTTTATAGAAAAAGAAGAAAAAATTAATGATTATAATATATACATAACACAAGAGATTACAAACGATAAAATGCATGACATTGTTAAATTAATGGATGATAAAAATATTTTTTTCCTAAGAATTGATTAAAAATAAAGGAAAAATTAAATAAATTTAGAATACTATAATAATAGGAGTTTTTTAAATTTTTACTTTATTAATCTGTATAAGGAGGCTTTGTTATGAAAAAATTGTTAATACCTTTAGATGGGACAGAAAGAAGCATGCATTCAATTAACTTAGTTAAAAATCTTTATAAACCTGAAGATGTCTCAATTACACTGTTATATGTTAAAGAAGATGCTAAATTATTTATTGAAGAAATGGATTATTCAGAAGCAGAAAAAGAAATGCAAGAAAAAGTAGCTGAAGCTGTTGATCAATTGGAAAATTATGATGTAACTACTAGAGTTGGATTTGTTGAACCAGGTAGAGAAATATTAAGAATAGCAAAAACAGAAAGTAGTGATATAATAGTAATGACTAAATCTACAAAGAAGGGATTGACTCGTATGATAGGATCCGTAACTAATTATGTAGTTAAGCATTCTCATTGTATAGTTATGATTGTTCCTGAATAAATTAAAAATTTAATTATATGAAAAATTCCTTCAGATTAATCTGAAGGAATTTTTTCTTTAGAATTATTTAGTATTTCAGGATTAAAATAACCTTTATTTTTGAAATCAGTTTTAAAATTTATACTTTTATCTTTATTAAAATAAGTCCAAATTCCAAATTTCAATCCATCTTTATAAAGTCCAGTTTCTTTTAAATCTCCATCTTCATAGAAATTTTGGAAAATTCCATCTTTTTTTCCATTTTTGTAATTAACTTTAGTTTTTATATTAGAATTTTCAAAAAACTCTATAAATTCTCCATCTAAAAGTCCATCAGTATAGTTTTTTATTTTTTTACAATTACCATTTTCATAAAATGTTTTAAAAGTTCCAGTTTTCAAAGGAACATTTTTTTCTAAATTACTACAACCTATCATGAAAAATAAAGTAAGGAATAATAAAGATAATTTTTTCATAATTTTAAATAAACTCCTTTCATATTAAAGTTTTACAGGAATAAAGGATCATCTTCAAGAGATGTAAAATCAGTTGAAGAAATATTTGTTTCACTATTTTCAGATGATTCTTGAGAAATTGTAGCTTCAGGTACTAAATTAGTTTGTGGAGATTTGTTATTTATATTTTCAAAAGAATTGGTATTTACATCAGAATATATATTTTCTAATCTTTTTTTTATATTTGAAGTATACTCTAAGAATGTAAATTTACTTTTTTCAAAAACATCCTTTCTTTCAACAGTTGAAATCATATATATTTTATTGTCAATTTCAAAAGTTTCTTTTTGGGATGCATTTAATAAGATTGAGTCAATAGCATAATTTTTCAATTCATTTCTAGAACTAAGAAACATAGATTTTGAATAAGGATCAACATTTTTCAAAAAATCATTGAAGTAAGTATCTACTTCACTGGCTACATTTTTTTTAAGTTTAGCTAAAGATTCTTTTTTTGCTTTTCCCTCAGCTACAAAGGTCCCTGCAGATGATATTCTATTATATCCTAATCCATAAATTTCACTTTTTAAATCAACATATTCAGATACTTTGTTTAAAACTGTTGGAGAAGTGTTAGAAGGAACAGATGGCAATCCAGAACATCCTACAAAAACAGCTGTTATTATAAATGCTAATATTTTTTTCATTATAAAACCTCCAAATAAATTAATTAGACATATTAAAATTATACAGTCTATTTATATATTTAGCAAAATTATTTTTTATTGCTTTGTAATAGGCAAAATTCAATGTTTTCTACAGATATTTTTTTTAGTAATAAAAAATTTAAATTAATTTCAACTAATTTACCATAATAATCATCTAAAGTAAGGATAACATAGTCAGTATCTTTTAAATTAATTTCTTTTAAATCTGAAAAAATATAAGTATTGCAAAAAGAACCAAATATTTTTTGAGTAGCGGTTCTAGATAAAGAATTATTTTGGATGGCTATATTAAAAATTTTTTCATAACTTCTACAAGCAGAAATTATTTCTGTAAAGATAGCTTTAATTATAGAAATATTTAATTCAGGATAATTTGAAGAAATTTTAGATATTATTTCATCTTCTCTATTAGGAACATAGAAATTATTTTTTTCTTGTTTTTTTATGTGGCCAACTTGTTTAACAATGTTAATTCTTTCTAAAATAAGTTTAGCTATTTTATTGTCGATATTATCTAGTTCAAGCCGTAAGTTTGTTAAATTTTTATTAATGATAATCACCTCGTAATAGTTATAGATTTTTAAGTTTATTCTATATTATAATGTAATAGAATGCAAATAAATGTTGAAATATTTTTAAAAATCATATAAAATAGTGGTTACGAAATCAAAAATAAGGAGGAAGAGAATGAGATTTTTTTCTCTAAGAAAGAAAAAGTACGCAACATTGACAGTTAAGGATTCAGATCAAACTAGTACAGTAATAGAAAAAGAAAAAAATGGAATAACAGAAGAGGTATCAGAATTATGGGAAAAATGTCCAGAGTGTGGAGAGATAACAATAAAAAAGGATATAGGTAGAAATTTAAAAAAATGTCCTCAATGTGGTTATTATTATAAAATGACTGCAGAAGAAAGGATGAATTTATTAATTGATGAAAATACATTTGAGGAAAAGGATAAAAACTTAGAAACTAAAGATTTTTTAGAATTTGAAGGTTATGAAAAAAAGATAGAAAAGTCAAAAGAAAAAACAAAGATGAATGAAGGGGTATTGTCTGGAATAGGAAATATTTTAGGTATAAAAGTAAGTATAGCTATTATGGATTTTAATTTTTTGGGTGGAAGTATGGGATCTGTTGTTGGTGAAAAAATAACAAGAGCATTAGAAAGAGGACTAAAAGAAAAATTGCCAGTGGTTATTGTTGCTAGTTCAGGGGGAGCTAGGATGTATGAAGGAATAGTTTCTTTAATGCAAATGGCTAAAACCTCAGCAGCTGTTGAAAAATTAAAACAAGCTGGGATTCCATTTATATCAATTCCAGTAAATCCTACAACAGGTGGAGTGACAGCTTCCTTTGCAATGTTAGGAGATATAATAATAACTGAACCTAATGCACTAATAGGGTTTGCAGGTCAAAGAGTTATAGAAGAAACTATTAAGCAAAAATTACCAAAAGGATTTCAAAGAAGTGAATTTTTGTTGAAACATGGAATGGTTGATATGATTGTTAAAAGAGAAGATATGAAAGAGACAGTTGCTAAAATTTTAAGCAATATCTTGTAGCGGTTAGGAGGTTATGGTGAAATTTGAAAACGAACTTTTTGAAATAGAAAATAAAATAGAAGAATTAAAGCAGTTTTCTGAAGATAAAAATATTAATTTAGATGATGAAATTGAAAAATTAGATAAAAAATATGAAAAGAAAGCTAAAGAAGTATATTCAAATCTGAGTGATTGGGAAAAAGTTTTTATAGCTAGAAATTCTGAAAGACCAAATTCAGTTGAATATATAAATGGTATAACAGATGATTTTGTAGAACTACATGGAGACAGACTTTTTGGTGATGATGGAGCAATTGTAGGTGGATTATGCAAAATATCTGGAGAAAAGTTTATGGTTATAGGAATACAAAAGGGAAGAGGTATGGATGAGAAACTTCATAGTAACTTTGGGATGGCTAGTCCTGAAGGGTATAGAAAGGCTCTTAGGCTCATGAGAACAGCTGAAAGGTTCTCCATACCAGTACTAACACTAATAGATACAGCAGGAGCTTATCCTGGCTTAGAAGCTGAAGAAAGAGGACAAGGAGAAGCGATAGCTAGAAATCTAATGGAAATGTCAGGGTTGAAGACACAAATAATAGCTGTAATAATAGGTGAAGGGGGAAGTGGTGGAGCTTTAGCCCTTGCAGTGGCAGATAAAGTTATGATGTTTGAACATTCTGTTTATTCAGTTATTTCCCCAGAGGGATGCGCAGCTATACTTTTTAAAGATGGAAATTTATCTGAAAAAGCTGCAAAGAATTTAAAAATATCAGCTCAAAATTTAAAAAAATTAGAAATAATAGATGAAATAATACCAGAGCCATTAGGTGGAGCTCATAAAAATAAAGAATGCTCAGAAATTAATCTTAAAAAAGCAGTATTATCATCAATTCAAGAGTTAAAAAAAATAGATATGGATACTTTATTAGAAAATAGATATAATAAATATAGAAAGATAGGTATATTTATAGAAGAGTAAAACATGTGTAGGACTTGGAGGGATAAGATGAAAAAAATAGCTATTTTAACAAGTGGAGGAGACGCTCCTGGAATGAATGCAGCAATAAGAGCAGCTGCAAAAATGGCACAATACAAAGGCATGGAAGTTTATGGTGTTAGAAGAGGTTATCATGGTATGTTAATGGATGAAATCTTTTTAATGGAAGGGTTATTTTTATCTGGAATCATAGAGAGAGGGGGAACTGCTCTTCTAACAGCAAGATGTCCAGAATTTAAAGATCCTAAATATAGAGCGATCGCAGCAGAAAATCTAAAAAGAAGAGGCATAGAAGGTCTTGTGGTAATAGGTGGTGATGGGTCTTATCGTGGTGCAGATCTCCTAGCTAAGGAACATGGAATAAAGGTAGTTGGATTGCCAGGAACCATAGATAACGATATTATAGGTACTGATTTTACAATAGGATTCGATACATGTTTAAATACAATTTTAGATGCAATATCTAAATTAAGAGATACAGCAACTTCTCATGAAAGAACTATATTAATTGAAGTTATGGGAAGAAGTGCAGGAGATTTAGCTGTGCATGCTTGTCTTGCTGGTGGCGGTGATGGATTACTTATACCAGAAGTTGAGAATTCAATAGAGATGCTCGCTTTTCAAATAAAACAAAGAAGAAATACAGGAAGACTTCATGATATAATACTTGTTGCAGAAGGTGCAGGAGATATTTTAGAAATAGAAAAGAAATTAAGAGAGAAAGTTTCCACTGAAGTAAGGTCAGTTATTTTAGGACATGTTCAAAGAGGTGGAACTCCTTCTGGAAGAGATAGAATTATTGCAACTAGAATGGCGATAAAAGCTATTGAAGCCTTGGAAGAGGGAGAAGGTGGAATTATGGTTGGTATAGAAAATGGAACTATAGTCACTCATCCTATTTCTTATGCTTGGGAAGGTGAAAAGAAACAAGATATTTTAGATTTATATCATGTTGCAGATATTTTCTCAAGATAGTAAAATTATATATTCATAAAAAATTATTATTCCTTCAACTTAAGTTGAAGGAATTTTTATTATTTCTTAATAAAAAAATACCTTTGACTATTTCAGTCAAAGGTATTTCTATTAATTGTATATTTTTATTTGAATATATTCATAAAAGTTGTGATTATGAAAGCATTAAAGAAATCTATAAATAGAGATCCAACTAAAGGTATTACGAAGAATGCCTTTATAGATGGTCCATTTGCTTTAGTGAAAGATTCCATATTAGCCATTGCATTAGGTGTAGCTCCCATTCCAAATCCACAATGTCCACATGCTATAACAGCAGCGTCGTAATCTTTACCCATAACATTGAATGTTACAAAGTAAGCGAAAACACCCATTAAGAAAGTTTGAACTAGTAAGATAACAATTAATGGTAAAGCAAGGTCAGCTAATTGCCATAACTTCATAGACATTAATGCCATAGCTAGGAATAAAGCAAGAGCAATGTTTCCAATTAAAGAGATTTCTTTTAAAGGAAGTTTCTTTTTAGAAGCATCCATTAAGTTTCTAATTAAAGCTGCGATAATCATTGGTCCTAAGTAGATAGGTAAAGCTAATCCATGAGCTTTAGAGAAAGCAGGAATCCAAACTCCACAACCTACAGCTAAACCAATAGCAACAACTGCATGTGTGATACTTTTTTCAGTTATTTTGTGTTCAACAACTCCATTTTCATTGTTTTCATTGATAATAGATTCTTCACTAGGTCCGTGAAGTGTATGTTTCTCAATTAACTTTTTAGCGATAGGTCCACCGATTAAACAACCAGCAACAAGACCAAATGTAGCAGAAGCCATAGCAACAGACATTGCTCCAGTAGCTCCAGCTTGTTCTAGTATAGGTCCAAAGGCTCCTGAAGTTCCATGTCCACCTGTTAAAGGAACAGAACCAGCTGCAAGACCTATGAAAGGATGTAGTCCAAACATCTTAGCTAGAGATACACCAACTATATCTTGTATAGTAACTAGTATAATCGCACAAACTAAGAATAAAGCAACTCCAACTCCACCTTTTTTTAGAAGTTCAAAACTTGCTAGGAATCCAACTGTTGCGTAGAAAGAAACCATTAAGAAAGTTTTTAAAGTACCATCAAAAGTGAAATTAAATAATTCAGTATTATGTCCTATAAGTAAAATTATAGAAAATAGTACCCCACCAATTACTGGTTCAGGAATGAAAAATCTTTCAAGTACAGAAATTCTTTTCTTTAAAAAATCTCCAACTAAAAGTATAACGATTGCAATTGCAAGAGTTTCATAAATATTAAAATTAAACGTCATAAAATATTACCCCCTATTTGTATTATATATATATCATTAATAGCGCTAAAAGATAAGCTCTACTGAATGAAAAAAATAATTTTGTTCAGTTTCAATTAAAAGTATAAGAAAATTGTACTTAACTGTCACTTCATAAACGATAGTATCACATAATCTAAATTTTATAAAATTTATATTTTCAATAATACCATACATATAATATATATACCATATATAACCAGTGCATAAACTCTTTATTTCTAATGATAAACTCAATATCAAAAAAACAAATTCAAAAAAATTTGCTATTTCAAAAAAAAATAGTATACTAAAAAATAGAGGATTTAAATTTATAGCACAAATATTTAAAGATGATTTTACATTAAGTTAATGGGATTTTACATTATATTAATGTAGGGAAGGAGGGAAAAGTTATAGAAATTTTTTAAAATTTTTATTAACAAATAAAACATTATGATTCAAAGTTTATTAAAATCTATGGAAGTATTGGGAGTTTTGAAGGATAAAGAAAGCTGTACAATAGCTCAAATAGTAGAAGAATTAAATCTTCCACCTAGCACAGTGCACCGTATATTAAAAACGTTATGTTCTGAAAAATATGTTGTTAAGGATGGAGAGTCTCACTATTATATGTTAGGACCAGCTTTAATTTCATTAGGTAGCGCTGCTTCTAAAAATATTCATTTGCAAAAAATAGCATATCCAATTTTAAAGACATTAGTTTCACTAACAGGAGAGGATACATTTTTAGTTATACCTGTAGGTAATAAAGGAATAGTTTTGGAAAGAATTGATGGGCCAAGGACTTTAAAAATAGTAGAAGAATTTGGAGATGAATTATATTTACATTATGGAGCAATTAGAAGAGCCATATTAGCCTATCAAGATGAGAACTTTATAGACGCGTATATTAAAAAAATCATAGAAGGAAAAAAAAGTAAATTAAAAATGACGGGGGAACAACTTTTAAAAAAATTAGAAAAAATAAGGAAGGATGGTATTTCAACTTCTTCTGGAGATTATGTGAAAGGAACTATGGGGATAGCTGCTCCGATATTCAATAGTAGCGGAAAAGTTATTTCATCAATTGGTATTGTTGTGTTGAGAAATAAAAGCCTAACAGAAGAAAGGATAGGGTTTTTAAAAGAAGTGGTAAAAATAAAAGGACAAGAATTATCTCAATGTATGGGGTATTCTAAAAAGATATAAATTTTATATACGACAACTGTTATCTGTACGGTTGTAGAATGCAATGAATTGAATAGGAGAAAATATTATGTAATACGACTATAGTTAAAAAAAACTATTGACTTCTAAGGAAGGTTGTATTATAATCTTTTTATAAAATTGGTGGAACGCATTCCATAATGTGGAATTTAAAACAAAAATAATAACACAAGGAGGTGTATTATTAAATGTTCGAAGGTAATGTAATGTCTTTTGCAGAATCACTTGTTATATCTGGATTGGGTATTTCTATAGTTTTTTCAGCTTTGGTAACATTAGCCTTGTCAATAGTAATATTTTCTAAAATATTTGGAAAATTTTCAGGACAAGATGAAACTAAAAAACCAGTAGTTCAAGCAAAAAAAGAGAATAATGATGATGTTTATGCAGTTGTTATGGCAGCAGTATCAGAAGAAGTACGTTCTTTAAAAGGTGAATATAAAATTAAAGAAATTAAAGAAGTAAAATAAACTAAAAACTAAAATAAAAATTGAAAGGTGGGGTATATTAATATGAAATACATAGCAACATTAAACGGAAAAAAATATGAGGTTGAATTAGAAAAAGTTGAAGAGTACAGAGCTTTAACACGTGAAGAAATAACAAATCCTAATGTAGTTATTGCAGCAGCACCAGTTCAAGCAGCACCAGTTCAAGCAGCACCAGCACCAGTAGCAGCAACTCCAGCACCAGTAGCAGCAGGAGATTCAAGTATAGTAAGTCCTTTACCAGGAACTGTTTTAGAAGTTAAAGTTCAAGCTGGGGATACAGTTAAATACGGACAAGTAGTAGTTATACTAGAAGCTATGAAGATGGAAACAGAAGTAGTTGCTTCAGCTGACGGAACAGTAGAATCTGTTCTTGTTAAAAAAGGTGATGCAGTAGATACAGACGCAACTTTAGTTGTTCTTAAATAAGGAGGAACATTAAATGAACTTTTTTACAGTATTAAAAGAATTACTGATGCAATCAGGTTTCTTAGCAATAAGTTGGCAGCAAGCTGTTATGATGTTAGTAGCTTTTGTACTAATATATCTAGCTATTGTTAAAAAATTTGAACCATTATTACTTTTACCAATAGCTTTTGGGATGTTTTTAGCAAACTTACCTTTAGCAGACTTGATGAAGCATGCAGATCCTTGGTATTCATCAGGAATTTTAAGAATAATATATAACGGGGTAAAAAGTAGTTTATTCCCATGTTTAATATTTATGTGTGTTGGAGCAATGACTGATTTTGGACCTTTAATTGCAAACCCAATTAGTTTGGTTTTAGGAGCAGCAGCTCAATTTGGTATTTATATAGCCTTTATGTTAGCTAATGCAACTGGATTATTCTCAGTTGGTGAAGCAGCAGCTATAGGAATTATAGGAGGAGCAGATGGACCAACAGCAATATATATTGCAAATAATTTAGCTCCACAACTAGTAGCTCCAATAGCAGTTGCAGCCTATTCTTATATGGCGTTAATTCCAATGATTCAACCGCCAATTATGAGACTATTAACTACAGAAAAAGAAAGAAAAATAAAAATGGGACAATTAAGAAAAGTTACTAAAACTGAAAAAGTTGTATTCCCAGTATTCGTAACATTATTCTGTTCTTTATTACTTCCTTCAGTAGCTCCATTAATTGGAATGTTAATGTATGGAAATCTAATGAGAGAATCAGGAGTAGTAGGTCGTTTAACAGATACATGTCAAAATGCTTTGTGTAACATAGTAACAATTATGTTAGGATTAGCAGTTGGAGCAACATCTGATGGAGTTATATTCTTAAGAACTCAAACTTTAGCAATTATAGGAATGGGACTTTTAGCTTTCTGTTTCTCTACTACAGGTGGATTGTTATTAGGAAAATTACTATGTTTCTTAACAAAAGGGAAAATAAATCCATTAATAGGAGCAGCTGGAGTTTCTGCAGTACCAATGGCAGCTAGAGTTGCACAAGTTGAAGGAGCAAAAGCAAATCCAACTAATTTCTTATTAATGCATGCAATGGGTCCTAATGTTGCAGGTGTTATAGGTTCAGCAGTAGCTGCTGGATTCTTTATGATGATATTTGGGTAAAAAATTGTTTTAAATATAAATAAAGTATAAGATTATAATTTAATTAAAAAAATAAAATTAAAGGGAGGTTTTTGACGTGGAGAACAAAGTAATGTCTTTAAAAGAGGCAGTAGCAAAATATGTCAAAAATGGAGATCACATGGTTATAGGTGGTTTTACTACAAATAGAAAACCATACGCAATAGTTAATGAAATTTTAAGACAAGGATTTACAGATTTTGTAGGTGAATCAGGACCTGCAGGAGGAGACTGGGATACATTAATAGGAGCAGGGAGAGTAAAAGCTTATATTAACTGTTATACTGCAAATTCAGGAGTAACAAATGTTTCAAGACGTTTCAGAGCTTGGTTCGAACAAGGAAAATTAAATATGGAAGATTATTCTCAAGATGTAATCATGTTAATGTTACATGCTGCATCATTAGGATTACCTTATTTACCAGTTCGTTTAATGATGGGAACAGATCTTGTAAACAAATGGGGAATATCTAAAGAAGTTAGAAAAACAATAGACAAATTACCTAATGATAAATTTATTTATGTAGATAATCCTTTTAAAGAAGGAGAAAAAGTAGTAGCTGTTCCAGTTCCTACAATAGATTTAGCTATAATTCATGTACAACAAGCTTCACCAGATGGAACTTGTGTAATTTTAGGAGACGAATTCCATGATGTAGATATAGCTGTAGCAGGGAAACGTTGTATAGTTACTTGTGAAGAAGTAATAAGTAATGAACAAATTCGTTTAAATCCAGCATTAACATCAATACCTGGATTCTGTGTTGACGCAGTTATCCATGCCCCTTATGGAGCACATCCATCTCAATGTTATGATTATTATGATTATGATAATAAATTCTTAAAAATGTATGATGTTGTAAGTAAAACACAAGAAGATTTTGATGCTTTCTTACAAGAGTGGATATATGATGTACCAACTCATGAGGCTTATTTGAATAAATTAGGTGCTATGCGTTTAATTGATTTAAAAAATGTTCCAGGACTTGGATATGCTAAAGCAGCTAAGGAGGTAAAATAGCAATGGCAGATTATACTAAATATACTAATAAAGAAATGCAAGCAGTTACAATAGGAAGACAAATAAAAGATGGACAAATAGTTATAGTAGGGACAGGGCTTCCTTTAATAGGTGCTTCTCTTGCTAAAAGAGTATTTGCTCCAGGATGTAACTTAATAGTAGAAAGTGGTTTAATGGATTGCGCTCCAATAGAAGTTCCAAGAAGTGTTGGTGACAACAGATTCATGGCACATTGTGGTGTTCAATGGCCAAATGTAAGATTCATAGGATTTGAAGCAAATGAATGGTTACATGATACAGATAGATTAATAGCTTTCATAGGTGGAGCTCAAATAGATCCATATGGAAATGTTAACTCAACATCAATAGGAGACTATAACCATCCAAAAACTAGATTCACAGGTTCAGGTGGAGCAAATGGTATAGCTACTTATTCAAATACAATAATCATGATGCAACATGAAAAAAGAAGATTTATGAAAGAGGTTGATTACATAACATCTGCAGGATGGATGGACGGACCTGGAGGTCGTGAAAAAGTAGGACTTCCTGGAAACAGAGGACCAGTTATGGTAGTAACAGATAGAGGAATACTTAAGTTTGATGATGAAACTAAACGTATGTATTTAGCAGGATACTATCCAACTTCATCTCCAGAAGATGTAATAGCAAATACAGGTTTTGATATAGATGTTTCAAGAGCAGTTAAATTAGACGCTCCTGATCCAGAAGTAATAAAATTAATAAGAGAAGAAATTGATCCAGGACAAGCTTTTATAAAAGTGCCTGCGGAATCTAAATAGTTAATTTTGAAGTAAAATAAAAATTCAGGAGGAAAGAATGAAAAATTATTCAATGCCAAGATATTTTCAAGGTATGCCTGTAGTAGGTAAACCTATTCCTGCAGCAAACGAGGAAAATAAAGAAGCTATAAAAAAAGTTGAAAAAGAAATACAAGCAGCTATAAAAGCAGCTCAAGAAGCAGGGCGTCCAACAGAATCTTTAAATAAATCTGGACAAATGACAGCTTTACAACGTATTGATGCGTTAATAGATAAAGGGACTTGGTGTCCATTAAACTCTTTATTTAATCCAGAAGGAAACGATCATGGAACTGTTGGGATTGTAAAAGGTTTAGGTAAAATAGATGGAAGATGGGCTGTAATAGTTGCATCTGACAACAAAAAATTAGCTGGAGCTTGGATAAAAGGTCAAGCAGAAAGTTTATTAAGAGGATCTGACACAGCAAAATTATTAAATATACCTTTAGTATATATTTTAAACTGTAGTGGTGTTAAATTCGACGAACAAGATAGAGTTTATCCTAACAGACGTGGTGGAGGAACTCCATTCTTTAGAAATGCAGAATTACAACAATTAGGAATTCCTGTAATTGTAGGAATTTATGGAACAAACCCAGCTGGTGGAGGATACCACAGTATCAGTCCAACAATATTAGTTGCTCATAGAAATGCTAATATGGCAGTTGGTGGAGCAGGAATATTAGGTGGAATGAATCCTAAAGGATATGTTGACATGGAATCTGCAGAACAAATGGCAGACATGGTTAACAATTCTAAAAAACAATTACCACCAGGATCAGTTTCAGTTCATTTCAATGAAACTGGATTCATGAGAGAAGTATATCAAGAAGAATTAGGAGTACTAGAAGGAATTAAAAAATATTTAGGAATGCTTCCTGCTTATAATTTAGATTTCTTTAGAGTAGATGATCCAGCATTACCTAAATTTGATTCAGAAGATTTATATACAATAATTCCTATGAACCAAAAGAAAACTTATGACGTATACCAAGTAATAGGACGTTTATTTGATAACAGTGAATTTTCTGAATATAAAAAAGGTTATGGACCAGAAGTTGTTACAGGAATGGCAAAAGTAAACGGATTATTAGTAGGAGTCGTTGCTAATGCTCAAGGATTACTAATGAAATATCCAGAATATAAAGAAAATTCAATAGGAATTGGTGGAAAACTATACCGTCAAGGACTTGTAAAAATGAATGAATTTGTAACTTTATGTGGTAGAGATCGTCTTCCAATAGTTTGGTTACAAGATACAACAGGAATAGATGTTGGGGATGAGGCAGAAAAAGCTGAATTATTAGGATTAGGTCAATCTTTAATATATTCAATTGAAAACTCAAAAGTACCTCAAGTAGAATTAACTTTAAGAAAAGCATCAGCTGCAGCTCATTATGTTCTTGGAGGACCTCAAGGGAATAATACAAATGTATTCTCACTAGGAACAGCAGCATCTGAAGTTTATGTAATGAATGGAGAAACAGCAGCTTCAGCAATGTACTCAAGAAGACTTGCTAAAGATAAAAAAGCTGGAAAAGATTTACAACCAACAATAGATAAAATGAATAAATTAATTGAGAAATTCACTGCTGAATCAAGACCTTTACCATGTGCAGCAGCAGGAATGATTGATGAGATTATTGATATGAAGGCAATGCGTGGATATATAGAAGCTTTCGCAGAGGCAGCTTATCAAAATCCAAAATCAATATGTGCATTCCATCAAATGTTATTACCAAGAGCTATACGTGAATTTCAAACTTTTAAAAAGTAATAAAAATTTAAAAATATGAAATAGCTGAGATTATCTCTTTCCTCTTTAAGAGGGGAGAGATAATCTTGCATTATCATATATAACTATAAAGTTATGGAAAATGAAATATTGACAGATATAATTTTGATTGGAGGAATAATGAGCGCTATATATACAATGGGAATTGATATAGGTTCTACAGCATCAAAAAGTGTTATACTAAAAGACGGAAAAGAAATAATAAGTAAAGCAGTTATTGATGTAGGGGCAGGAACTAGTGGGCCAAAAAGAGTTATAGAAGAAGTAACTAAGGCAGCAGGTCTTTCTAGAGAAGATATCAGCTATATTTTAGCTACAGGATATGGTCGTAATTCTTTATTAGAATGGGCAGATAACCAAATGAGTGAATTAAGTTGTCATGCAAAAGGAGCCAATTATTTATTTCCAAATGTACGAACAGTAATAGATATTGGTGGTCAAGATGCTAAAGTCTTAAAAGTTGGTCCAAACGGAGTTCTAATTAATTTTGTAATGAATGATAAATGTGCAGCAGGAACAGGAAGATTTTTAGATGTAATGGCTAAAATATTAGAAGTTAATATTGGTGAGCTTGAGGGATTAGGAGAAAAATCTACTGAAGATGTTAGTATAAGTTCAACTTGTACTGTATTTGCAGAATCAGAAGTTATTTCTCAATTATCTAAAGGGGTTCATAAAAATGATATAATTAAAGGAATCCATCGTTCAGTAGCAGGAAGAGTTGGAGGATTAGCAAAAAGAATTGGAATAGAAGATGATTTAGTAATGACAGGGGGAGTTGCATTAAATGGTGGTGTGGTTGAAGCCCTAGAAGAAACTTTAAATCATAAAATAAAGAGATCTCCATTGACACAATATACAGGAGCAATAGGGGCAGCATTGTTTGCATATAAAAAATATGAAGGAGTGGATAAGAAATGAGCGAAGCAATAAATAAACCAGCTGAAGAAAAAAAAGCTGCAAAATATGTACTTAGAGAAGTAGTAGAGAGAGAAGTTTACCAAGCAGCATGGGATGCTAAAAAAAGAGGAGAACCTGTAGGGTGGTCATCTTCTAAATTCCCTTCTGAAATAACAGAAGCTTTAGGACTAAATTTAGTTTATCCAGAAAATCAAGCAGCAGCAATAGGGGCAAAACATGGTGGAGAAAGAATGTGTGAACATGCTGAAGCTATGGGATTTGACAATGATATTTGTGCTTATGCAAGAATAAACTTAGCTTACGCTGCAGGACATGAAGCAGCAGAAAAACCAATGCCACAACCAGATTTTGTTTTATGTTGTAATAACATTTGTAATTGTATGACAAAATGGTATGAAAATCTAGCAAGAATGCATAATATTCCTCTAATTATGATAGATGTTCCTTATGCAAATACAAAAGAACCAGATCAAAATAAAATAGACTACATTCGTGGGCAATTTGACGATGCTATAAAAAAATTAGAAGAAATAGCTGGTCGTAAAATGGATATGGCAAAATTTGAAGAAGCTTGTTCTAACGCAAATAGAGCAGCAAAAGCATGGTTAAAAGTATGTAGTTACTTACAATATACTCCAGCTCCTTTTGCAGGATTTGATTTATTTAACCATATGGCAGATATAGTTACTGCCCGTGCAAAAAAATCAACAGCATTAGCTTTTGAACAATTAGCTGAAGAATTAGAAGAAAATGTAAAAACAGGAAAATCAACATGGAAATATGATGAAAATCATAGAATTATGTTTGAAGGAATCCCTTGTTGGCCTCAATTAGGAAAATTATTTAAACCATTAAAAGAAAGAGGAATAAATACAACAGCTGTTGTATATGCTCCTGCATTTGGTTTTGAATATAATAATATGGATGAATTAATGGCAGCATATTGTAAAGCTCCAAACTCAGTTTGTATAGAAAAAGGTGTAGAATGGAGAGAAACAATTTGTAAAGAAAATAATGTTGATGGAATTTTAGTACATTATAATAGAAGTTGTAAACCATGGAGTGGTTACATGCCAGAAATGGAAAGAAGATTCCGTAAAGATTTAGGTGTAGCAGTTGCAGGATTTGATGGTGACCAAGCTGATCCAAGAAACTTCTCTGAAGAACAATATAATACTCGTGTAGAAGGACTTTTTGAAGTAATGGAAGCAAATAAAGCTGCAAAAGAGGGAGGAAACAAATAATGACTAGAATAGAAGAATTAATAAAAGAATTTAAAGACATTGCATATAATCCAAAAAATCAATTAGCTAAATATAAATCACAAGGTAAAAAAGTTATAGGATGTTTTCCATACTATATTCCAGAAGAATTAGTTTATGCAGCAGATATGGTACCAATGGGAGTTTGGGGAAAAAGTGGAACTCCTAATAAAGCAAAAGAATATTTTCCATCATTCTATTGTACAATAGCACAAATGGGATTAGAAATGGGATTAGACGGAACTTTAGATGGATTGTCAGGAGTAATATTAAGTTCAATATGTGATACTTTACGTCCATTTACTCAAAATTTCCGTGTTGCAGTTCCTCAATTACCATTCATGTTTCTTGCACATCCACAAAGCAGAAAACCTGAATATGGAATTAAATATACAATGACTGAATATAATAGAATAAAAGGACAACTAGAAGAAATAGCTGGAGAAAAAATAACTGATGAAAAATTAGTTAATGCATTTAAAGTATACAATGAAAGTAGAGCAGCAAGAAGAGAATTTATAGAACTTGCTGGAAAACATTCAGATGTAATATCAGCAGTTTCAAGATCAGCAGTATTAAAAAGTGCATTCTTTACATTAAAAGATGAACATACAGCTTTAGTAAAAGAATTAAATGAAGAATTAAAGAAAATGGCAGAAGTAACTCCTAAAGGAGCAAAAGTATTCACTTCTGGAATTATTATGGATAATCCAAAATTATTACAATTATTTGATGAATATGGATTAGTAATAGTTGGTGATGATGTAGCTCAAGAAACAAGAGCAATAAGAGAAGACGTTCCTATGGATGAAAAAGATCCAATGAGAGCTTTAGCAACTCAATTTGCTAATCAAGATAACGATACTATCTTATACGATCCAACTATATTTACAAGACCAACTTATGTAGCAGAACAAGCTAAAAAAGCAGGTGCTGAAGGTGTTATCATAGGTATGATGCAATTCTGTGACCCAGAAGAAATGGAATATCCATCATTAAGAAAAGCTTTAGATGAAGCTGGAATGCCTCATGTTAAATTTGGTTTTGACCAACAAATGGTAGATTTTGGTCAAGCAAGAACTTCTTTACAAGCTTTTTCAGAAAATTTCTAATAATTAATAAATTAATTAAAAGTGGAGCTATATCAATAGCTCCACTTTTTTATTTAACAATATTTATAAGATTTCCAATTCTTTCTATAAAACATTCTATTTTATCACCAGAATGCATGTATTTTGGAGGATTAAAGCCTACTCCAACTCCTGAGCATGTTCCAGTGGCAATAATATCCCCTGGTTCAAGAGTAATGCCTTGAGAGAGCTCTGAGATCATTTTATTAATTGGGGTAATCATATTTTCAGTATTTGATTTTTGTCTAAGTTCTCCATTTAAAGAGCTTGAAATTTCAAGATTAAAAGGCATTGGTAGTGAAGATTTATGAACAATAAAAGGTCCAAGAGATGTAAAGGAATCTAAACTTTTACCTATATACCATTGTCTATATTTACCTTGAAGATTTCTAGAAGAAATATCATTCATAATAGTATAGCCAAATATATAATCTTCAACATTTTCTTCCTGTATTTGAAAACCTTTCTTCCCAATAATAACAGCTAATTCAACTTCGTAGTCTAAAGAATCATTAATATCAAAATGAGGAATAATATAATCCTCTGGTCCAAGTATGTAAGTAGCTCTTTTAGAAAAATAAATTGTATTTTTTTTATTATTATCTATTGATTTTTTTATTTCTTTTAAGTGATCCATATAATTAAATCCAGCACAAATTATGTCGTGTTTTGTACTTTTAAAGGGAGATAAAATAATAATGTTTTCAACTGGAAAAATAGTATATTTTTCCAAACTATTAGAAGTACTTACTTTATTTAATTTGAGAATATCTTTTTCACTAAGAGTTTCTATTAATTCTAAAGTTGAATGAAAATTAAAGGCAGAATCAATAGACTTTAATTCAATAACAAATTTTTCACATTTTGACAGAATACCAAGATTTTCTTGCTTTGAGTTTTTTGAAATAAATTTTAAAAGTTTCATAAATTTCTCCTTTTTTAGAAGTGATTATATTGAATATATTATACACTAAAAAATATAAATTATGTTATAATAGAGAAAATAATTTATTATTTTTTGGAAGGTGGTCAAAATGAAAAAAATAAGAGTGACAGTACCAGAAGATATTTGGCGTATGATGAAAAATGATATTGAAGAATTTGGAATAAATAATAATAAACTTTGCAATTATATTTTAGATAAATTAAAGTATAAAAAAGAAATAGATATTGAAAAAGAACTAGAAACCCAAGGTAGACCTTTAAAAAAAATAGTTCAATTTGATTTAAATGTTTCAAATAAAAAAATTTATTATGATATCTTAAAAGAAAATAATGTTGAAATAGAAGCTGAATTTTTTAGAGAATTATTTGAAAGATACTGTTCTAAATTTAAATATATAAGGGAATTATTTGTTTTTGAAGATAAGGTTAAGATAATACTAGAAGCCATAAGAAACAAGAAAAAAATAAAAATAAAATATAATAATAAAATTGAAACAATAGAACCTTATTTTTTAAAAAGAGAAGAACAAGGGGATGAAAATTTCTTGTTTTGTTTCACAGATTTAGAAAAAGTTTATCACAATTACAAATTGAAAGATTTAGAGGTTATTTCAATATTAGAAGAAAAAATAAAAGGGAAAAATAAAAAATACATAGAAAGCGTCAGGAAAAAATTTGATCCTTTTTTAGGAAATGGAAATTTTGTTAAAGTTAAACTTTCAGAGGAAGGAAAAAAACTTCTTAAAGGGCTTACCAATTATAGACCACAATTAGTAAGTAAAAAGAATGATATTTATATTTTTGAAGCTTCTAATGAGAATGCAAAATTATATTTTAGACAGTTTTTAAAAGAAGCTATAATATTAGAACCACTAGATTTAAGAGAAGAAATGAAACAAGATTTTTTAGAGGCGTTGAAAAATTATTAAAAGGATTGTATCTTATAAAATACAATCCTTTTAATATATTAATTAAATTATTTATCCTTTTGTTTGCTATAGAAAAGTTTTTTAGAAATCATATCTTCTTTTTTATGAGTGATCATAAAATTAGCATTTTCAATCATTAATTCTCTAATTTCTTTTATTTCCCCTAGCCCTTTAACTCTATTTATAACAATGAAACCATTTTCTTCAAGTTTTTCTTTCCAATCAACTGCAATATCGTTATTTGCATGATCTCCAGCAACAAACATAAAAGGAGTAAGGATAACTTTTTTAATATTGTCTTTTTTTAAATTTTTAATGACATTATCAATAGTTGGATAGCCTTCAATGGTACCAACATAAAAAGGAAGTCCAAGATCTTTAGCAGTGTAGTCAACACAAGCATAAGTGGAATTGGCAGAATCTCTAGTTCCATGTCCCACAAGAACAACTCCTTCATTATCCTCTAAATCTCCAATATCTTTTTTTAGAATAGTTAATACTTTTTTATAGTTTTCATTTTCTCCAAGAAGAGGAGCTCCGATTCTAATATCTTTAAATTTAGTTTTATATAATTCAATTTGTTTTTCTAAAGTTTTAAATTCTATCCCAGGAATAATATTACTAGGTTGAACTATTAAGTAAGTGTATCCTTCTTTTTCAAGTTTATCAATAGCTTCAGCAGGATTATCTTTTATAATATTTCTACTTTTTAATCGTCTCATTATAATTCTAGAAGTATAAGCTTCAACAACTTTAAAGTCAGAAAATTTATTTTTAGCGTCATTATTAAGTGCATCAATAGTTTTGACTCTAGTGTCATCAAAAGTTGTTCCAAAATGTACAATAAGAAATGAAAGTTTATCATTCTTAGTCATATTTTCTTTTATTTTAGAGTCAACATATCCTTCTTTTTCAATTCCAAAGGAGATTAAAGATGTTGTTAAAAATAGCCCTATTAATATTTTTTTCATAAATTACCACCTTTATTAGTTATTAAAATTTAATATAAATAATTCAATAGAGGAGAAACTATCCATTAATCCAGCTTTAAATTTGAATTCAGCTTTTAAACACTCTATTAATTTTTTTTCTAAAAAATCAATTTTGAAATTCTTAAGATATTTAAATTTTAAAAATAAGGGATAAGGATGAGTATAGCGATTTTTATTTTTAAATATTTCTTTTATACCTGTATAAACTTCATTTTTAAACAAATTGAAATTCATTGTGGAGTTAATAATACCTCTTTCTTCTAAATCTTTTAATTTTATTAGTAAGGAAATTTCTTCAGAAATAATATTTAAAAAGAGCATATAATTTTTTGTGTTTTTTAAATTTAATATTAAATCTTTACTTTGATTTTTATATATTAAATTTTGAGAAAGAAAATTTAAATTAAACTCATTACTTATTGATAAAATAGGAATAATTTTTTCCAAGTTAAAGGGTGTATTATTTAAAAATAAGTTAACTTTATCAATTTCATTTTTTAATTTAATAAAATCCTCTCCTACCATTTCTAAAACTTTTTCAGCTTCATAATTGGAACAATTTAATTTTTCTTTAGCATAGAATAATAATGCTTTTTTTTCATCATTTTTTCTAGCTGAAATTAGTTTACATATTTTTTCAGCAGATTTTAAAGTGGTTTTTGAAACTTCATTTTGTATAACTCCAAAATCATTAAAAATTTCATTATATAATAAAATTATAATTTTTTTAGAATAATTAAATTCATTCAGACCTTTAAAAAATTTAGATAAATTTTTTAAAGTTTCAGTTTTTTTTACAATAATAAGCTCCATAGGAGAAAACATGTTATTAGATGATAATGATTGAAAAATTATTTCTATATTATCTTGAGAAGCATCAAAAATTTTTTCAGTTAAATTTTTATTTTCAGCTCTCACTTTTTTCAATAGAGTTTCATACTTAAGTTGTAATAGTGTATCTCCATATAAAAAATAAATCAAAATTATAACCTCCTAAAAAAGGTTCCTATATTTAGTACAGGAACCTTTAAATGTTTTGAACTAACATTTGTATTATATCATAAATTATAGTTTTTTAATGGTTAATATTTTAGAAGCATTTAAAACAGCAATTAATGAGACACCAACATCTGCAAAGATAGCCATCCATATATTAGCAAATCCAAAAAGGCTAAGTAACATTACAGCAAGTTTTATTCCAATGGAAAAAACAATGTTTTCTTTAACAACCTTTTTATTAATTTTGACAATTTTTAAAAGTTCAATTAATTTAGAAGGTTCGTCGTTTATTAAAACAATATTTGCTGATTCAATAGCAAGGTCACTTCCAATTCCACCCATGGCAATACCAATATCCGATACATTTAAAGAAGGTGCATCATTTATACCATCCCCAATGAAAATTGTTCCAACGCTTTTATTTTTAATATTATTTAAAATAGAAACTTTATTTTCAGGAAGCAAATTGGTGAAAATATTTTCTTTTTTAAAACCAATTTGTCTTCCTATCATTTCTCCAGTTTCCTTGTTATCGCCAGTTAATAAATATGAAGAAATATTAAGAGTATCAAGGAACTCTATAGTTTCCTTAGAATCTTTTTTTATTTCATCTGATAACAAAATAGCTCCAATAAGAGCATTGTTTTTAGCAATATATATAACAGAATTTGTTTCTTTTAATTTTGAAAGATGACAATCAATTTTAAAATGCTCCATTAATTTAATGTTTCCAACTAATATAGAATTATTTTTATAGATGCAAGAAGTTCCTTTTCCAGAAATTTCTTCATGATTTTTTATTTCACTTTCATCTATTTTTATATTTTTATATTTTAGAATTGCCTTTGCTAAAGGATGATTTGAATAAAGCTCACCAGCCTTTGCAAGTTCAATAATTTCCTTTTCAGAAGAATTGAAATTTATAACTTTATTAACCATAAAAATCCCCTTAGTTAAAGTTCCTGTTTTATCAAAGACAACAGAATCAATATTAGTTAATCTTTCTAAAAAATTTGCTCCTTTTATGAGAATTCCTCTTTTGGAAGCTAACCCAATACTACTAAAGAAAGTTAAAGGAATAGATAATACAAGTGCACAAGGACATGATATAACTAAAAATATTAAAGATTTTTTAAACCAAATTTGGAAATTTCCAAAAAATAATGGAGGGAAAATTCCAATAATAATTGCTGAAACAACAACCATTGGAGTATAGTATCTTGCAAATTTAGTAATAAATTTTTCCACATCAGCTTTATTGACATTTGATTCTTCAACCATTTTAATAATTTTATTAATAGCAGAATTTTTATATTCTCGAAGTACTCTAATTTCAAGAACTTTTCCAAGATTAACACTACCACTTAAAACTTCTGATCTTTCTTCTACAAAGAGAGGTAATGATTCTCCAGTTAATGTGGACGTATTAAGGTTAGAGTTTCCCTTTACTACAATTCCATCTACAGGAATACTTTCTCCAACTTTGACAATAATAATATCATCTTTTTTTAAAGTTTCAGGTTTAACAACCTTCATGTCCCCTGATTTAGTTTTAAGATTAGCATTAATATTTTTTAATTTTAAAAGTGATTCAATTGATTTTTTAGAATTTTCAACAGCTTTTTCTTGAAAATGTTCTCCTATTTTATAAAAGATCATAACTCCAATAGCTTCAGTGTATTCTCCTATTGAAATAGCTCCTATAGTTGCAATGGACATTAAAAAATTTTCATCTAAAAAGTTTTTGTTCTTTAAATTAACAACTGATTTCCAAAGAATATCATAACCAATTATTAAATATAAAATTATTAAAACTATTGTTTTATATAAATTATTTTGAAATAAAAATGAAACTGCCAAAACAATACTAACAGCAATTAAAGTAAAACCTTCTAATTTATCATGAAAATAGAAATTTTCTTTAGAATCTAAATTTTTATTTTCATTAAGACTTTCTAAGTTGAAAGTAACTCCATGTTCTATTTTTCCAGCAATTAAGTTAATTTTTTTAGCAAGGGAATCTTTATTTAAATTTTCAGTTGAAGTTATAAATAATTTTTTTGAATAGAAATTTAAATGACATGTTTCTACTTCAGGTAAATCCTTAAGAGCAGTTTCAATTTTTTGAGCACAATGGGCACAGCTTAAGTTATGTACAGTTAATTCTAATTTCATAATAGACCTCCGTTTTAGGATATACCCCCATATGTATAAATATTATCATGTATGTAACTATTTTGTAAAGAATTTTTTTAAAAAACAAAAAAAATGTTATTATATAGATGTTATAAAATTTAATTTAAGGAGGAAAAATGATAAAGAGAATATTAGAAAAAAAAGTATTAAATAAAGAAGATTTATTAAAATTAATGTTAATAGATAACCAAGAAGATTTAAATATACTTTTAGAAAAAGCATATGAGATTAAATTAAAATATAGAAGTAACAAAGTTTTTTATAGAGGCTTAATAGAATGCAGTAATATTTGTATAAAAAACTGTAAATATTGCGGAATAAGAAACGAAAATAAAAAAGTAGATAGATTTATTCTAAGTAAAGAAGATATATTAGATTCAGCTAAAATTATTTATGATAGCGGATACGCTTCTATGGCTATACAAGCTGGAGAAAGAAATGATAAAAAATATATTGATTTTATTGAAGACGTAGTATATTCTATTCAAAATATGTCAAAATTAGATATGGGAATAACATTATCTTTAGGAGAGCAAACTTATGAAACATATAAAAGATGGTTTGATGCGGGAGCGACTAGATATCTTTTAAGGATAGAAACAACAAATAGAGATTTGTTTACAAAAATACATTATAAGGATAAACTACATTCTTATGAAAAAAGAATAAAAGCTTTAAAAGATTTAAAAAAAATTGGATACCAAGTGGGAACTGGTGTTATGATTGGGCTTCCAGGACAAACAGAAGAAGATCTTGTGAATGATATTTTATTTTTCAAAGAAATAGATATTGATATGATAGGAATGGGTCCTTATATTTTACATGAAGATACTCCGATGGGTATTGAATTTAAAGACAAACTTCTTCCAAATAAAAAAAGGTTAGAGTTATCTTTAAAAATGATTGCAATTTGTAGAATTTATCTTCAAAATATAAATATAGCTGCAACAACAGCATTACAAGTGTTAGATAAATTTGGAAGAGAGCAAGGAATAAAAGCAGGGGCAAATATCATAATGCCAAATGTAACTAAAAAGGATGCAAGAAAAAATTATAATTTATATAATGGAAAACCAGGATTGAAAGATAATTCAAATGATGTAAAGAAATCATTGGATGAAAATTTAAAAAATATAGGAGAGGAAGTGGGATACTTTCAAAAGGGAGATTCCCCACATTATTTTAAAAGATTAAAAAAAAATTAAACAAAAAAAATTAAACAGTAGTCTTGACTTTATAATGTTTAATAGTGTATACTTTTTTATAAGTATGTAAAAACATAAATATTAGATTACAAAAGTGTTTAAATTTCTTTGAAAAAATGGAGGATAGATGATAGAAAATATAGTGGCTAGGGTATTTATTAGTGTAATAGATGCTTTAAATAAATTTTTATGGGGAGATGTAATTGTTTTTAATTTAGGAGGAGTGAAAATAGGATTAAGTATAATAGTTTTATTATTATTGCCTTCAGGTATATATTTTACTATTAAAACTAAGTTTTTACCCTTTAGATTATTTCCTCAAATGTTAAAGGCTGTAGTTGAGCCAAAAAAAACAAATGATAGTAAAAGTATTTCAGGGTTTCAAGCTTTAATTGTTGCAACAGCAACAAGGGTAGGTATGGGAAATTTAGCAGGAGTTGCAGCAGCAATAACATTTGGTGGTGCAGGTGCAGTGTTTTGGATGTGGATAGTGGCTTTATTAGGTTCAGCAACAGCTTTTATAGAATCTACCTTAGCACAGATATACAAAGAAAAAGATCCATTATATGGTGGATATAGAGGTGGACCAGCTTATTATATAAAAAGAATGTCTTTAGTTACAAAAATAGAAGAAGAAGATATTAACAAAATCCAATTAAAAGATAGTAATAAATTAAAAGGTAGCTGTGGGAAAGTATTTAGAAAAGCTTCTGAGTTTAAACTGATGGCAGGATTATTTGCAATATCAGCTTTAATATGTTGGGGAGGAATAAGTCAAATAGTTGCTAATTCAGTATCCCAATCATTTAACAATGCTTTTGGTATATCTCCTTTATATACTACTATATTGTTGGTAGTTTTATCATCAATAGTTATATTTAAAAAACAAGCAGTTGTTATGATTTTAGATAGGATAGTGCCTGTTATGGCAGGGTTATATTTACTTATAACAATATTTATTTTATTTAAAAATATAACAGTTATTCCAAATATGTTTAGAGAAATTATAAGTCAAGCTTTAGGCTTTAAGCAAGTTGTAGCAGGAGGATTTGGAGCAGTTTTAATGAATGGAGTTAAAAGAGGATTGTTTTCAAATGAGGCAGGGTCAGGGTCAGCTCCTTGTGCAGCAGCAGCAGCAGATATAGATCATCCTGCAAAGCAAGGTTTAATTCAATCTTTAGGAGTATTTATAGATACATTATTTATTTGTAGTTGTTCAGCTTTTATTATACTATTAGTTCCTAGTGATAAAATGAAGGGACTTATGGGGATGGATTTATTACAAGAGGCAATGAGATATCATATTGGAGAAATTGGAGTTATATTTATTGCAATAATTTTATTCTTATTTAGTTTTAGTACTTTTTTAGGATTAACTTTCTATGCTAGAGGAAATGTGGCATTTTTATTTGGAGATAGCTGGAAGGCTCAAAATATTTACAGAATATTTATGATAGCAATGTTATTCTTTGGGGGGATTGCTCAATATACTTGGGTTTGGAATTTAGGAGATTTAGGTGTAGCTTTAATGACAGTATTTAATATTTTGGCTATTTTACCATTATCTGGTCAAGCAATAGATTCTTTAAAAGATTATGAACTTAAATTTTTGAAAAAAAATTAATTATAGTGAAGAAAGTTATTGAAAAATAGCTTTCTTTTTATTTGTAAAAAAATTGAATTGATGTATAATTAATATATAATAATTTAAAGGAGAATATTAATGGATAAAGATAAACACTTATATTTAAAATTATTTATTTCTACCTTTTATTTAAGTGCTTTTACTTTTGGTGGAGGATATGTAATAGTACCTTTGATGAAAAAGAAATTTGTTGAAGATTTAAAATGGATAGAAGAAAAAGAGATGTTAGATTTAATTGCAATAGGGCAATCTTCCCCTGGAGCAATTGCAGTAAACACTTCAATATTAATAGGATATAGAATGGGAGGATTAAAGGGAGCATTTGTAACAATTTCAGGAACAGTTTTACCTCCTTTAATAATTATTACAATAGTCTCTATGTTTTATTCTGTTTTTAGAGATAATAGAATAGTTAATGCAGTTTTAAAAGGAATGCAGGCAGGGGTAGCTGTTATAATTTTCGATGTGGTATCCACAATGGCTATAACAATTTTAAGAAGTAAAAAAATTTTTATGGTATTATTAATGATATTAGCATTTTTAGCTGCTTATATATTTAAAGTAAATGTGGCAATAGTAATAATAGTTGCAATGATAATTGGGGTGATTAGAAAATGATGTACATTAAAATATTTTTAAGCTTTGTACAAATAGGTCTTTTTAGTATAGGAGGAGGTTATGCTGCTCTTCCTTTAATTGAACAAATTTTAGTTAATCAAAACCATTGGATTACTATGGGGCAATTTACAGATTTAATAACTATAGCTTCTATGACTCCAGGACCAATTGCAATAAATGCATCAACCTTTGTTGGAACTAAATTAGGTGGAATTCCAGGGGCAATAGTTGCCACAATAGGATGCGTTACTCCATCTTGTATTATTGTAATAACATTAGCTCATTTTTATTATAAATATAAAAATTTAAAAAGTGTAAAAAAAGTTTTAGAAACTCTAAGACCAGTTGTTGTAGCCTTAATTGGTACTGCAGGAGTTTCAATAATGTCAGTTGCTTTTTGGGGGAATAAAGAAATAGGAAAGTTAAGGGATATAAATCTGACAGCATTAGGAATTTTTTTATTTTGTTACATAATATTTAAAAAAAGAAAAATGAATCCAATTGGAATAATAATTATTTCTGGATTAATTGGAGTAATAATATATTAAAACAAAAAAAGACCCTCTTTTTATATGATTCCTAGAATTTGAATTTAAAATTCTTTAGAACAGCATATTATAGAGAGTCTTTTTTTATTTAGCTTTAATATAATTTTTTTTTTCTGAAATAAAATTTTCAAGGACATTAGCAGCAAGTTCAACAGTTTTTAAACAATGGAATTCTTCACTTCTATATTTTTCCTTTAAATCAGTACAAACGCTTGTTTCTAATTTTTTTTCAAAATTGGAAATAAATTCAGTTGAAAGTTCGTGCATTACTTCTTTTTCCACAATAAAAATTTTCCCTAAAGCTGCAAGTCCTCCTGTTAAAGCTCCACAAATTCTTCCACATCCAAGACCTCCACCAAAAGCAGTTACAAGTTGAAAATCATTATCCTTTAAATTTAGATGGTAATATTCATTTGTAGCAAGTAAAATTGATTCAGCACAGTTATAGCCTTTTTCATGGTAATATTTTTTAGCAATTTCTTCTAGCATCTTAGTCCTCCTAAATTTTTTCTTCTTCACTTATTATACAATGAAATAGTTTTTATTATCAATGTTATATTTTTAAATTTTAAAATATAAAGCAGTTATTATAAATAAAACAATACTTATAAGTGTATATATAATTGTAGCATTACTAATCAATTCTTCATTTTTAGTATCTCCAGCAACCCCTAGAAAAACTGTTAGAGAGTATACAGGAGGAAGAACAAATAAAGTTGTATAGGAAACATTTAATAGCCATGTTGATTCAAAAAAATTATTAATAACAAAAATTTTAAAAATAATTCCTGTACTTATAACACATATAAACCGAGCTATAATTAGTTTAAAAGTTTCCTTTGAATTTTTCAATGAAATTTTAGAGGAATATCCAATACTAATTAAAATAAGAGGTGTTGCTAGAGAGCCAACATATGTTATAGCAGAAAAGATTCCATTTACAAGGTAATTAGTATGAATAAGTTCATTGACACCTAATTGGTTAAAGAAAAGTCCAAGACCAATGGAAATAATTAGAGGAGATTTAAAGAATCCTTTACAATATGAGATAGAAAATTTATGATTATACAATTTCATATTAACTAAAGAATAATATATGAACCAAATAAAAAATTCATGTCCAAGTCCAATAATTGAAAAAAGGCCAAGATTTTCTTCTCCATACATTATTGAAAATAATGGAATTCCAATAAGTCCAAAAGCAAATCCACTACTAAAAAAAGGAGACATATTGGAAGAAATAAATTTTAATTTGTAGATTAAAAATCCAAGAAAATACATGAAAACTAGTAGGCATGTGGTTATTAAAGATAACTTTAAAAATTTAATATCAAATTTCATAATAAAAAAAGCTTTGAAAAGAACAGCAGGCAAAGAAATATTGACAACTAGTTTTTTAATTTCTTTCATTCCTAGAATACTTAAGTAATTATTTTTACGTATAAAAATTCCTATAGTAAATAGAACTATTATTGGAAAAATCTTGCTTATTATTTGTAGCATATCAACCCCTTTTTGTTAATTTAGTATCTCATATAATAGTAAATTCTTCCTATATATTCATGTAAGACAATATTAAAAATAGATAAATTCTCAAAATTAGGAAGATAATTTAAGAATTTTTTATTGGATATATTTTCTAAATAACCAGCACTTTCAGGATAAAAAATAAGGGAATCATCCTTAAATATAGCCATAGATCTAGGCATATGATATGCTGATGTTATTAAAATTCCAGATTTAAAATTATTATTATGCATTATTTCTTTTATATATTTAGAATTTTCAGCAGTGTTTCTGCTATTTTCTTCAATAAAAATATTTTCTTTGCTAATTCCAGAATCAATAAGAATTTTTTTATAAATTGAACTTTCACTTTCTTTATTGTTGAAACTTTTCCCCCCTGAGATATAAATTGGTTTCTGTTCTTTATTATAAAGTTCAATGGTTTTTAAAAGTCTTGGATAGGCATTTTTGGTTGGAAAAGAACTTAATGATTTATTAGTTAAAATTCCTCCTCCAAGTAGTATATAAATATCAGACTGTTCAATATTTTTTTCAGATACTTTTGAAAAATTATTTTCTAAAGTATGTATAAGTGGACTAACAAAAAAATTACAAGAACAAGAGTAAGTAATTAAACTTATTAATATTAAAGAAATTCCACTTTTAGTTTTTCGATTAATAATATTGAAAAATCCAATAAAAAATAATACCAAAATAAATATAAAAGGAGAAAATAAAAATAATGAAAATATTTTTATAAATTCAAACATTTTAATATTACCCCCTTTAATTATTGTTCTGTTGAAGAAAAGTTGTCAATAATATTATTCCAAAGATTTTCTTTTTTTAACAAGTATTCTAAAAATTCTCTCACAGCTCCATTACCACCATTTTTTGTAGAAATAAAGTCCGATATATTAATTATTTCATTAACAGAGTCTTTTGGGCAACCTGAAAGTCCACAATGTTTCATAACTTTTAAATCAACTAAGTCATCACCCATATAAGCAGTTTCTTCAAAAGAAATATTATATTTTTTTAGTATAGTTTTTAAATCATTAACTTTATTTCTACTTCCTTGTATTACATCCTTTATACCAAGTTCTTTAGAGCGTTTTTCTACAATATTAGAGGTTTTTCCTGTAATAATAGCTATTTTTAATCCTTGTTTAATAGCTTGGGAGATAGCTAGTCCATCTTTCACATCAAAAGATTTCATTTCATTTCCAAAGTTATCAATATATAGTTTTCCATCTGTAAGTGTTCCATCAACATCTAAAACAATTAATTTAATCATAAATCCTCCTATATTTTTAGTGATCATTATGATTTTATCATAAATAAAATTTATATTCTAATAAAAATAGTTATAAATAAAAAAAAATGGGAAGGGGCAACTTTCCATTTTTTTTTATTTATAACTATAAGGTTAAGGAAACTAGATGGGAAATTAGGAATTTTCTTCCACCTAATATAAATGAATTCTATCAAAAAATAAAATAAAAGTAAAATAGTAAAAAATAATAGAGCTATAAGTTTTACTTATAGCTCTATCTAATATGTGTTTTTCTAAAGGATGTTCTTTTATTTGTCTTAATGTATACTTTTTAATATATAGGGTTTAGAATATAATCTGTAAAATCTTTAACAAGATGTGCAGTTTTATGATTCATATCGTATATTGGATTATACTCAACAATATCCACAGAAGTTATAAAATAATTTTTAAATAAAAATTTAAAACTCTTATAAACATCATCTTCATCTAAACCATTTTTAACTGGAGTACTAACTCCTGGAGCAAAATTAGGATTAATAGAATCAATATCCAAACTTATATGGATATCTTCAACTTTCAAGTAATCTTTAATTTCTTCTAATACATTATCCATACCTTTTCTAATAATATCATCATAATGTATAACTTTAACTCCTAGTTCTTTAATAACATCATATTCTCTTACATCAATATCTCTAGCACCAATAATAACAACATTTTTAGGATTTATTTTTTGACCTTCAAAGAAACAATTAACTAACTCAGAGTCTCCAGCTCCTTGAAGTAAAGCAAGCGGCATTCCATGAATGTTTCCTGTTAATGTAGTTTCATCTGTATTCATGTCAGCATGGGCATCAATCCACACTACTCCAAGATTTCTATTAGTTTTTGCAACACCAGAAATACTTCCAAGGGAAATAGAATGGTCTCCACCAATTATTATAGGCCTATACCCATCCATAATAGATTCATCAACTGCTTTAGCAAGTTTTTCGCATGTGTGCAAAATTGTGTTTTTATATTTTAAATTTGGAGAATTGAAATTCTCCCTTTGTTTTTCAACTTCAATCACTTCAATTTCATCAAAAGTATCTTGATAATTTTCAATTAAAACGTCAATACCAAATTCTATTCCAGATTTATCTGCCCCTAAATTTAAAGGAACACCAAATAATTTATTTTTCATTTTTTCAGTATAGATATACATAGCGTCTTCTTCTTCAATTACTTTAATAGTATTTAATTGAGAATCTTCCATTCCTTGAAGTTGGATTTTAGTTTCTTTAAGTTCATAAACATAATCCACAATTTCTTTACTAATTCTTTCCCCAGGAGTTATTATTGGAATTCCTGGTGGATAAGCCATTATCATTTCAGCGCAAATTTTACCTTCACTTTCATCAAAAGGGATTACATTTGTTTCACTGTAGAAAGCTTCTCTTGGTATTAAAACTTGTTCTGGAACAGAAGGAATTCTGATAGATTTTATTGGCTTAACATCTTTAGTGTTAAAAAATCTTAAACTAATATCCTTAAGTGCGTCAATTAATTTAGTAACACTTTCTTTAGAATCTCCTAAAGTAATTACTCCTAAAACATTATAGAAATCTGAAAGTTCCATTTGAATATCATATTCTTCAATTAAAATTCTTTCTAATTCAAATCCTGTAATTCCCATTTCTTTTATGGAAATACTCAACTTTGTTGGATCAAAGGCAAATACTCCTTCTGTTCCTACTATTTCTTCTCCAAAAGAAAAAACACCAGGAATTTTATTTAATTCTGATCTAGTAAAGTTAGCAAGATCAATAGCCTTTGAAATAAGTTCTCTACCATTTGTTGCAATTTGCCTCCTAGCACAATCAAGTGATGCCATAAGAGGATATGAAGGTGAAGTTGTATGTAAAAGACTAAGTATTTGTTGAATTCTACTAGGGCTAACTCTATCTGAATTAACATGTAATAAAGACATTTGAGTCATAGCTCCAATTATCTTATGTGTACTTTGACAACAAATATCAGCTCCTGCATCAACTGCTGAGATAGGTAGATCTTCATGAAAATGAAGATGAGGTCCATGAGCTTCATCTACTATTAATGGTAAATCAAAATCATGAACAATATCAGCTATTTTTTTAATATCAGTGGCAACTCCATAATAAGTTGGATTGATAATTAAAACAGCCTTAGCATCTGGATGTTGTTCTAACATTTTTTCAACAGTATGAGGTTTAACCCCGTGAGCTATTCCTAAATTATTGTCAATTTCAGGATTCATATATACAGGAATTGCTCCAGATAGTATAATTCCAGCAGAAACAGATTTATGAACATTTCTAGGAACTAATATTTTTTCTCCTGATTTTACAACTGCAAGGATCATAGCTTGAATGGCCCCAGAAGTACCATTAACAGCAAAGAAACTTTGGTCTACTCCATAGGCATCTGCAGCTAATTCTTGCGCTTGTTTTATGTAACTTGTTGGATGGTGTAGCCCATCAACCATTTTAAAAATAGTAACGTCTATTTTTAAGGGGTTTCTACCTATAAATTCAAGGAATTCTTTATCCATACCATTCCCTTGTTTGTGTCCAGGAACATGGAAAGGAGTAATATTTTTTTTTGCATAAACATCTTTTAAAACTGTAAATAATGGTGTTAAATTTTGGTCTAATTTAGCCATTCAAACCTCCTTAATATTTTATTTAATATTATACAACAAATAAAAAAAAGTTGTTATTTAAATTTATTTTTATGATATAATCAAACAAGGTATTGTATTTGACTTTTTTCATTAAGTCAATATTTTTTTTATTTTTTTAATTAAAAAGAAAATAATGTTTTGAAAGGGTGAAAATAATATGAAAAAGATATTACTTTTAATATCCAATGGCAGCGAAATTTTAGAAATAGCTCCCTTTATAGATGTATTCGGATGGTATAATATAATTTTTAAAAAATATGGGGAAATAAAAGTAGTGACAGCTTCATTTACTGATGATTTGTCTTCAAAAATTTCTTTTAGTGGAATGAAAATAATACCTGAAATAGATTTAAATAAAGAAAAAATAAATGTGGAAGATTATTATGCAATAGTTATACCTGGAGGCTTTGGAAAATATGGTTATTTTGATGACTTTTTAAGAGAAGAAGTAAAGGAACTTATTTTTAAATTTGTACAAAGAAAAAAATTAATTTTAGGGATTTGTACAGGAGCAATAGCACTAGGAAGTATAGGTACTCTAAATAATAAAAAAGCAACAACATACTTAAGTGAAAACAAAAGATATTTTAATCAATTAAATAAATATGGAGCTAATGGGGTTTTGGAAGAAATAGTAGAAGATGATAATATAATAACTTCATCAAATCCTAAAAGTGCTATTAATTTAGCTTTTTTACTTTTAGAAAAGTTAACCTCAGCAGACAATAGAAAAATAATAGAAAAAGAGATGGGTTATAAAATAAAGGATGAAATTTAAATAAATTTATGGTATTCTTAAAATATAAAATATAATAGTGAGGTGAAAAAATGAATATAGAAGAGGGAAAAGTAGTAACTTTAGATTTTAAAGTTTATGATAATAAGAACAACGAATTACTAGAGGATACTAAAGAAGTGGGACCATTTCTTTATATCCAAGGTTTTGGAAATTTTGTTTTAAAGGTGGAAGAAGCTTTAGAAGGAAAAGGTGTAGGTTTTAAAAGTAAAATAGTTTTAACTCCAGAAGAAGGATACGGAGAAAGAGAAAAAGATCTAATAATTGAAATGGATAGAGAACAATTCTTAGATTTTGAAGATATTTATGAAGGACTTGATTTTATAGCTGATTTAGAAGATGGTGAAGAACAATCTTTTATAATAAAAGAAATTTTAGATGATAAAATAATAGCTGATGGAAATCATCCTTTTTCAGGAAGAGAAGTTAGATTTGAAGTTGAAGTAAAAGGTGTGAGAGAACCTACAGAAAAGGAAGTAGAGGCAGGAGAGCCATTGTTTGAAGGCTTTTAATAAAAATTTAATATAAATGTGAGGAGAAAAAATGAAAGTAGCTTTAGGATGTGACCATGGTGGATATGAATTAAAGATAACTGTAAAAGAACATTTAGAAAAACAAGGGTATGAAGTATTAGATTTAGGGTGTGCCTCTAAAGAATCAGTAGATTATCCTATTTATGGGAAAGCAGTTGGGGAAGCAGTTGTTGGGAAAAAAGCTGATTGTGGAATAGTTATTTGTGGTACTGGAATAGGAATTTCAATAGCAGCAAACAAAGTAAAAGGTGTAAGAGCTGGACTTTGTATGAATACAACAATGGCTAAACTTACAAGAGAACATAATAATGCAAATGTTTTAGCTTTTGGAGCTAGAATTATAGGGGATGTTCTTGCATTGGAAATAGTAGATACATTTTTAAATACAGAGTTTCAAGGGGGAAGACATTTAAGAAGAGTATCCATGATAGAAGATTAATTTAAAAATTTATGGAGGATTTTAAAATGGCAACTATATTTACAAAAATAATTAATAGAGAAATACCAGCAACAATAGTTTTTGAAAATGATAAAGTGTTGGCTTTTAAGGACATTAATCCACAAGCTCCAATACATATTTTAGTTGTTCCTAAAAAAGAAATACCAACAATAAATGATTTAAAAGAAGAAGATAGAGAATTAATTGGGGAAATATATTTAGCTATAGGAAAAATAGCCAAAGATTTAGGTATAGCTGACCAAGGATATAGAGTTATAAGCAATTGTAACGAGTATGGTGGACAAGAAGTATTTCACATTCATTTTCATCTTTTAGGTGGAAAAAAATTAGAAACAAAAATAGTTTAAAAAATATTGACATATTTTAATTTTATTATATAATAGATTGAAATAGCAAATAAATCGCTTAGTTTTATTTATAATTTTTAACAATTATAATTAAGAAGAAAGCGGGGGACCCATTCTAATCGGATTAATATCCGTAGCTAACCTCGTCTAAATATTGACAGGTAGATTTGGGATCCAATGGAAAAGTGGTTAAACATCATTGGTTTTAAAATCAATGATGTTTTTTTTATTGTTAAAATATTGAAAAATAGGGGTGATAATTAAAATTTTAGCCTTTAGGACTAAAATTTAATAGCTAGGAGGAAAAATAAAAAATGAAAAAAAATGATTGTAATGGAAGAACTACCAAGGAAGTAAAAGAAACTAAATTTATACATGCTATGATACCGTTGATATTTCTAGTAGGTTCTCTTTTTTATACCTTGAAGTTTACAGGGGCAGATCCTCATATACCTATAATGATGTCTGGGATGCTTGCTGCTTGTATTGCTATGTTCTCGTTAAAATATAATTGGGATGAAATATTAGAAGGAATATTAGAAACTATAAAGTCTTCAATGGAAGCAGCAATAATTCTATTGATTATTGGTATGGTTGTGGGAAGTTGGATTATTTCTGGTGTTGTACCAACAATGATTTTTTATGGGCTAAAGATAATGTCCCCTAGTATATTTTTACCAGCAACTTTAATGCTTTCTTTTATTGTGGCAATAGCAACAGGAAGTTCTTGGAGTACAGCTGCCACTATAGGAATTGCCCTTATGGGAGTTGGAGCAGGATTGGGAATACCTGCTCAAATAACAGCAGGTGCAATAATTTCAGGAGCTTATATGGGGGATAAGTTGTCCCCTCTTTCAGATACAACGAATTTAGCTCCAGCCATGGCAGGGTCTAAATTATTTGAACATATAAAATATATGTTATATACAACAATACCTAGTTTTATAATAACAATAATATTATTTATGATAATAGGAAATAAATATTCTAATTCTCAAATAAATACAGAGGTGTTAAATTCAATTTTAGAAACATTGAATTCACAATTTGTAATTACTCCAGTTTTATTTATAGTACCAATTATTACAATAGGATTGGTTATAAAAAAAATACCTGCAATTCCTGGATTAGTGTGCGGTAGTATAATAGGTGGTATAGCAGCAGTTTTTATTCAAGGTGTTAAATTAAAAGATTTTGTTACTTCTCTTCAAATTGGTTATGTATCTAATTCAGGAAATAACGTTGTTGATTCTCTTTTAACACGTGGTGGAATGAATAGTATGATGTGGACAGTATCTTTAATAATTTGTGCCTTATTCTTTGGTGGAGTGATGGAAAGAACTGGTATGCTTTCAGCTATAGCAAATAAAATATTAGAACTAGCAAATTCAACAGGGAGTCTAATTCTTGCAACATTGCTTACAGCTTTAGCTGCAAATGCATTAGCTTCAGAGCAATATTTATCAATTGTAATAACAGGAAGAATATTTAAAGATGCCTATAGAAAGAGAAATTTACATCCAGTAACTTTATCTAGAGTTTTAGAAGATTCAGGAACAATGACGTCGCCTCTTATACCTTGGAATAGTTGTGGAGCTTATATGATAGCTACTTTAGGAATAGCTCCATGGGTATATGTACCATATTGTTTTTTAAATTTAATAAATCCAGTAATTTCAGCAATTTATGGGTATACAGGTCTAACAATAAAATATATAGATGAATCAAATATTAAAAAAAATAAACTGAAAAATATAATAACAACAATTTTTAATTTTTCAAAATAAAGAGGGACTGTAAATGTAGTGAACCCATTTTCTTGGACATGAAATTTAATATTTAATTTAAGGATTGATTCCTGTATTCTGCAGGAGTTAATCCTTTTAATTTTATTTTAATTCTCTGATTATTATAATAATCAATATAAT
>NZ_WJWY01000018.1 GCF_010367435.1 Fusobacterium sp. IOR10 | reverse complement strand
GAAATAGAATTTTAATTTATAGCAATTTAACAAAAATAAAAATTCCTTCAGCATAAAGCTGAAGGAACAAAAACATTATTTATTTTTTTATTTTTCTCCACCAACACCAGTTGACAAAGAACCTATATTATATCTTCTATCTTAATTTCTTTTATCTCTCCAAATTTTAAATCTCCCAGTTCCAACTTACTAACTTTTATTCTTTTTAAATAATTAACTTTATTATCCATTGCTTTAATCATTTTTTTTACTTGATGATATTTACCCTCTGTAATAGTTAAGTTTATAGATTTAGAAGTTATTTTCTCAACTTTTGCAGCTTTACAAATATAATCATCAATTTTTACATTATTTTGAAGATTTATTATATCTTCATCAGTTATTTCCCTATCCAATTCAACATAATATACTTTACTACAATTATTATCTGGGGAAGCTATCATTTTAGATAAATTTCCATCGTTAGTAAAAATTAATAGTCCTTCTGTATCTTTATCCAATCGCCCTATAGGGGACAAACCTCTAGTATCTAAAAAAGATGGCAGTAAATCTTTAACTGTTTTTTTACCATTTGTATCCTTCATCGCAGTAATATAACCTGATACTTTATTCAACATATAATATCTTAATATCTTTTTTTCTAATTTTCTATCATTAAAGGTAACCTTATGAAATTTTTCATCTATATGAATCCTTTCATCTAAAGTTATTTCCCCATTTACTTTTATTCTTCCCTCATGAACATATTTTTTTATTTCTCTTCTACTACCTATCCCACATTCTACCAAATATTTCTCTAATCTTTTTGTTTCTTTTATTAATTCCAATTTAATACCTTTCCTTCATTTCTCTTTCCATTGCTCTTTTTTGATCTTTTTTAGCCAAACTTTCCCTTTTATCATAGTTTTTCTTTCCTCTAGCAAGAGCTATGTCTAATTTAACACGACCTCTTGATAAATGAATATTCAAGGCTACAATTGTATAACCCTTTTGACTTACTTTTTCATTAAATTTTCTTATTTCTTTTTTATGAAGTAATAATTTTCTTACTCTTCTTTCTTCAGGGTTATAAACACTTCCAAACTCCCATGGAACTATGGACATACCCATAATAAATAATTCCCCATTTATAAGTCTTACAAAGGATTCTTTTATACTAACCTTCCCAGCCTTAACAGATTTCACTTCACTTCCAACAAGTTCTATCCCAACTTCTAATCTGTCTTCTATAAAATAATCAAAAAAAGCTTTTTTATTATTTGCTAATATCATTACTCCCCTCCATTCTAACATATGGAGATACCTCGATTTCTAAATTTACCATATCAACTCTAGCTATTATTACCTCAATTTTATCTCCTAAATTGTAAATATCTCCATTATCCCTATCTAACATATGATACTCTTTTTCATTAAATTCAAAATAATGTGATGAATTAGTTACATCCCACATACATTCAACTAATTCTTCAGTTTCTATAAATACTTTTCTATTACTAAAGCCAACTATTGTACCTTTAAAAACATCTCCTATTTTCCCTAACATAAATTCTATAATTTTTATTTTTGTACTTTCTTCTTCTACTTTCATTGCACTTCTTTCTGATTTTGATATTGAAGCACAAATATTTGGTAATTCCTTTTCCATTTTTTCTGTATATTTTTTATTAGGATAACCTGTTAAAACATTTTCTAATATTCTATGAATCATCAAATCAGCATATCTTCTTATTGGAGATGTGAAATGAGTATAATAACTTGAAGCTAATCCAAAATGCCCTATATTATTTTCAGTATATCTTGCTTGTTTTAAAGATCTAAGAATCATTTTATGAACTATCATACTAATTCCTTTTGCTTGAGAATCTTCAATTATAGATTGGAATTTCTTAGGATGAATCCCTTCTGAACTTAACCAAATTTTATATCCAAATTTCCCTAAAACCTCATTTAGATTTTCTATTCTTTCTGGATCTGGTTTTTCATGAGTTCTATAAATACTTGGAATTTCCAACCAAAATAATTTTTCTGCAACAGATTCATTTGCAGTAATCATAAAGTCTTCTATAACTCTTTCAGCTTCTCCCCTATCTCTTCTTTCTAAATGATCTACTTTTTTATTTTCATCTAATACTACTTTTACTTCAGGTAAGTCAAAATCAATACTTCCTCTTTTATACTTAACCTGTCTAATTATTTTAGATAATTCTAGCATATCAAATATCATATTTTTTATATCTTTATATTTTTCTGTTTCTTCAATTTCCCCAGCAAATATTTTATTCACACTTGAATAAGTCATACGATGAACTGAATTCATAACTCCCTTATAAGTTTTAACATCTTTAACTTTACCTAGTGAATCAATTATCATGTCACATGTGAAAACTAATTTATCTTCATTTGGATTTAAAGAACATATTCCATTGGAAAGTTCTCTTGGTAGCATTGGTAAAACCCTATCCACTAAATAAACTGAATTTCCTCTCTTAAAAGCTTCCTTATCCATTTGAGAATCTTCTTTAACATAATAACTTACATCTGCTATACTTACTATTAATCTATAGTCTCCATTGGATTTTTTTTCAACATACACTGCATCGTCTAAATCCTTAGCGTCAGATCCATCAATTGTAATTAAAGATAAATCTCTAATATCAACCCTATTTTCTAAATCTTTTTTAGAAATTTTATTAGGTATTCCCCTTGCTTCTCTTAAAACTTCTTTTGGAAAGTTTTCTTCTAGTCCCTCTCTTTTTAAAAGACCTTCTATCATAACACCACTATCTAGAGGATCCCCAAGAGCTTCTATTATTTGTCCTTCTGGTTTTCTTTCATTATCTCCAAAAAAATCTATTTTAACTAAAACTAATTCTCCATCTTTGGCTTTTTGTAAAAATCTTTTAGGTATATAAATATCTTTTCCAAAAGAATGAGTTGGTGTAACAAAACCAAAAGTTTTTTGTTTAGATAATATCCCAATTACTTTATCAGTTGACCTTTTTATAACTTTATATATTTCTCCCTCTTTTTTGCCTTTTTCTCTTGTGGATTCAGCAACAATTACTAAAACTACATCTCCATCCAACGCTCCATTAAATTTAGATCCTGGTATGAATATTCCTTCTGTTTCTGTATCTACAAATCCAAATTTGTTTTTTACAACAGAAAGCTCTCCTTTAACCATTCCTATATTTTCTGGAATATTATATTTTCCTCTTTTAGATCTTGTTAATTCTCCTAATTCTACCCATGAGTCTAAAATATCTCTATTTTTCTTCTTTAATTTTGAAGACCAATTTAAAACATTATAAATTTCATCTATTCCAACAGATTTTTTATTTTTTTCTAAATATGTTTTTAATTTTTTTAAAGCTATCTCTACATCCATAATTATCTCCTTTTTTCTAAAACCTTTAACATCTTTAAAGTGTTTTCGTGAATAATTCCATTTTTTGCACTTAGATAATTTATTTTTCTTTTAACTTCTTCAATTATCCCCTCATCTATATTTTCATAAGTTTTTTTTCTAATAATATCTACTCCTGGATACTCTCTTCCCTCTTCTATTGCATCTGAAATATAAATTATTTTATCTAAAATTGACATGTTTTCTTTTCCTATTGTATGATATTTAATTGCCTCTTCTATTTCAATATCTTCTATTTGAAATTCTTTAGAAAGAATTATTCCTGCTGCAAATCCATGTAGTATTTCTATTAATTTTTCATATCCTTTTACTTCTTTTACATCTTTACAAATTTCTTTTAATTTATCTATCTTCTCTTCTTTCATATAATCATGTAAAAGAGCTGCTATTCTTGCTTTTTTTTCATCATAGTTATTTTTTTTTGCTAAAATAACTGCAATTTTTTCCACTCCAAGTGTATGATTATATCTTTTTAATGATAGTTTATTTTTAACTTTTTCTCTAATTTCTTTTATATCCATTTAGTTCTCCTTAAATAAATAAGGGTGCTTTCATACACCCTTATTATACACTAAATATTCCTCTTATAAGTATAATTTTTAATTAAATTTGAATATTTTATTTTTTCAACATCAACATTATCTATTAAAAATCTTACACTGTTTATTCCCTTTATATTAGTCAATGAATTTATAAAGGAATATATAAGTAACAGCTCATCCCTTGGAGAATTAACTTTTCCAAACATTACCTCAGGAACATCTATGTATATTTGATCTTTTAAAATAAAATAATCTACTTTGTTCCCAAATTCTAATTGAGGTATCTTGTTTAACTTTTCAAGTTTTAAAACAACATTTTTTATAGTATCTCTCACAATGAAATCTGTCCCAAATTTTTCGTTAACAGTAATCTCCTCATTTAATAACTCACCTTTTTCAGGATAATAAATATAAAGTTTACTTTCTTTATTTTCCTTAATAGAAATATTCTTTATAAGTATTTTTTTAGGAGTATAATCTCTATTAAAATAAAAATAGCCTGTAATTAAGGTAATCAAAAGTATAAATCCAAAATAATTATTTAGACTTCTCCATTTTATTTCTCTATTTTTTTTTGTTATTTCTTCTTTCATTTCTTCTTTCATTATTTTCTCCTAATAAAAATATTCCCTAACATATTTTGATATTTCTTTAGCTATAAATTTTTGATTTGTTTTATTTTTCAACTTTCTACTATCAGACTTATTTCTAATAAATCCTGTTTCTATAAGTATTCCCGGACAATTTATTCCTCTAAGCACTGCAAAATTTGCCCCATGAATTTTTCTGTTTTTCATTTTCATTTTTTTTGATAAATCATCATTTAATTTTTCTGCCAACTTCATAGACTCTGCTTGATTGTTGTCATAAGAAATATCAGTTACTATCTGAACTATTTTCTTTGTATCCTCTCCATATTTCTCTGCAAAACTATTTTCAAATTTTGCTATTTTCCTAGCATAGGAAGATGATTTTTTTGAAAAATAAAATATTTCCATCCCGTTCATTTTAGTTGATTCAGAGGAATTTATATGTAAACTTATAAAAAGATTTGCCTCTAATCCATTTGCTACCTTACTTCTATTTTGCAAAGTTATAAACTCGTCTGTATCCCTTGTCATAACAACATTAAAATCTTTATCTAGTTCTTTTTTTAAATATTTCCCAATTGAAAGAACCAAATCCTTTTCTTTTAATCCATTACCCATTGCTCCAGGATCTTTTCCCCCATGTCCTGGATCTATAACAATAGTATACTGCTTATTATGACGACTTTTAGATAAATCAACTACCACCCTATATGGATTTTTTCTCATACTAACTTTGTAAAATATGTTCTTTTTTAAATTAACAAAAAATCCTGTGGAATTATTATAATTTACTTGTTTAATATTTTCTATATACTTAGATAATGGATTGTTCAAATTAAATTTGCTATTCCCATTATTTTTTATTTCTAAAAATAATAATCTATTATACTCATCATAGTCACTATTGTATTTAGGGGATTGCTCATCCATATCAAAAACAATTTGAGATGGGTATTTATTAAATCTTATATTTTTTATTGTACTTGAAAAACTAAAACTAAAAAATATAAAAAATATTATAAAACTTAAATATTTTTTTTTCATATTTTATCTTATCCTTTATTACATAATGATTTGTAAAAAAAAACGACAATTATTACTAATTGTCGTTTTATATTATAATCAATTAGTCTAGCACAACTGCAACAGCTGACTTTCTAATAGTCATATGTGTACCTTTGTCTATTTTTATAACAACAAAAGATTCTTCCACTCTAGCAATAGTTCCCTTTACTCCACCTATTGTTACAATTTCATCTCCATCTTTTAAAGATTCCATCATTGCTTTTTGTTTCTTTTGTTTTTTCTTATTTGGCATAACCATAAAGAAATATATAATCGCTATCCATACTACAATCATTATAACAGTTCCGTATTTTGCAAAAATTTGATTCATTAATAGTCCCTCCTAATTTTAGTTTTACGCCTTTAGTATATCATAGAGATATCCTTTTTTCAATTATTCTTTATTACTTAAATAAATCTTTCAATTTATTTAAGAACCCTTTATTCATCTTATAATTCTTATCTTTTAAACTATTATCAAACTCTTTAAGTAATTTTTCTTGTTCTACATTTAAGTTAGTTGGGATTTCAATAAGTATTTTTACTAAAAGATCACCTGGAGCATAGGCTCTAGGGTTATGAATACCTTCTCCTCTTAACCTTAATACCTTTCCATTTTGAGTACCCTTAGCTATTTTTATTGTTTTCTTTCCTGTTAATGTAGGTATAACTACTTCTCCACCTAAAGTTGCTTTAATAAATGTAATTGGAACCTCACAAATTATATCCTCTTCATCTCTCACGAAAAAATTATGCTCTTTTACATGGAAAAAAATGTACAAATCTCCATTTTCTCCACCTTCAGAACTTGCATCTCCCATTCCTGACATTCTCAATCTTTGCCCATCATGAATTCCTATAGGAATTTTTATTTTCTTTTTAACTTGTTCTCTCTCTACTCCAGTACCCCTACATTTTGAACATTTTGTTTCTGGAATTTTTCCCTTACCATTACATTCATCACATTCCACAACACTTTTAAAGTTTCCTAACATTGTTCTTTGAATTTTTTCTATTCTACCTGATCCATGACACTTTGGACATTTATTCATTTTGCTACCTGGTTCTGCTCCACTTCCATGACATTTAGAACATTTTCCCATTCTTGTGTATTTTATTTCTTTTTCTCCACCCTTAGCAACTTCTTCTAAAGTTATTATAACGTCTACTCTTAAATCATTACCTGGCTCAGGACCTCTTTGTCCTTGAGAACCACCAAATCCACCGCCAAAAAATGAAGAAAAAATATCTTCTCCACTGAATCCACTTCCGAATCCACCGCCAAATCCACCTGGATTCCCTCCACCATTTTCAAAGGCTGCATGACCAAATCTATCATATTTACTTTTTTTATCTGAATCAGATAAAACTTGATACGCTTCATTTATCTCTTTAAATTTATTTTCAGCTTCCTTTTTTTCTTTTTCACTTGCATTACTAAATTTATCAGGGTGATATTTCATTGCAAGTTTTCTATAAGCTTTCTTTATTTCTGAATCAGAAGCTGTTTTTTCAATTCCCAAAAGATCATAATAATCTTTTTTTTCCATTTTATTTCCTCCATTAAATTTTAGACCACTATTATTACATTAGATTTTTTATTGATTCTTTTGAAGAATTTATTTTCTCAAAATTAAAGGATTATTCATAAAAATATCTTTTTTTAAGTCTAGGCTATTTCCTTTAAATATTTTCTTTGTTAGAAACTATAAATCCCTCTTTTAAAACCTTAAAATTATTACTATATTGAGTAATTTCTAAACTTAAAAGAATATATCTCTAAAAAAATTATATATAAAATATATTCTTTTTTATTAATATTTTCATTAAAAATATATAGAATAAATTGGGAATAGAGTTAGACTCTATTCCCAATAAATAATTATTAGATATTAATTAGTCTACTACTTCAGCATCCTCAACATCATCATCTGCTTTTTTAGCTTCTTGTTGTTGACCAGGTTGATCTTCTGATGCACCTGATTGTTTTGCTTGAGCATCTTTATATATTTCTTCAGCTAATTTTTGAGATACCTTTGCTAATTTTTCCATAGTTTCTTCAATTATTTTTTTATCTTCTGAATCCTTTGATTTTTTAAGTTCTTCTATTGCTTCTTCTATTGATTTTTTTTCTTCTTCTGTTACTTTATCAGGATGTTCTTTTAGTGTTTTTTCAGTAGATGCTATTAACATATCTGCTTTATTTCTTACTTCAATTAATTCCATGAATTTTTTATCTTCATCTTCATTAGATTCTGCTTCTTTTTTCATTCTATCAATTTCTTCACTTGATAAATTTGTTGAACCAGAAATTGTTATAGTATTTTCTTTTCCAGTTCCTAAGTCTTTAGCTGATACATGCACTATACCATTTGCATCAATATCAAATGTTACTTCTATTTGAGGTACTCCTCTTGGTGCTGTAGGAATTCCTTCTAAATTGAATTCTCCTAATTTATGATTATCCACAGCTTTTGCTCTCTCACCTTGTAAAACGTTAATTGTAACTGCTGGTTGATTATCTGCTGCTGTAGAGAATACTTGAGATTTTTTAACTGGAATAGTTGTATTTTTTTCAATAATTTTTGTACAAACTCCACCTAAAGTTTCAATTCCTAGTGATAAAGGTGTAACGTCAAGAAGTAATACATCCTTAACATCTCCCATTAATACTCCACCTTGAATAGCTGCACCTGCTGCTACAACTTCATCTGGATTAATTCCTTTGTTAGGTTTTTTTCCAAAGTAAGATTCTACCCATTCTTGAACAGCTATCATTCTTGTTGATCCTCCAACTAATAGAACTTCATTTACTTCAGAAGGAGAAAGTCCTGCATCTGATAATGCTGCTCTTGTTGGACCTTGAGTAGCCTCTACTAAATCTTTTGTTAAATCATTAAATTTTGCTCTTGTTAATTTCATTTCTAAATGTTTAGGTCCTGTTGCATCCATTGTTATAAATGGTAAAGATATTTGAGCTTCCATCATTGAAGATAACTCTTTTTTAGCTTTTTCAGCAGCATCTTTAAGTCTTTGATAAGCCATTTTATCATTTAATAAATCAATTCCTTGTTCTTTTTTAAATTCTTCTGCTAACCAATTGATTACTCTTTCATCAAAATTGTCTCCACCTAAATGATTGTTTCCTCCAGTAGATAAAACTTCTATAACACCATCTGAAATTTCAAGAACTGATACGTCAAATGTTCCTCCACCTAAGTCAAATACTAAAACTTTTTCTTCACCTTTTTTATCTAATCCATAAGCAAGTGCTGCAGCTGTTGGTTCATTTATAATTCTTTTAACTTCTAATCCTGCAATTGAACCAGCATCTTTAGTTGCTTGTCTTTGAGAATCTGTAAAATAAGCTGGTACAGTTATTACTGCTTCTTTTACGTCTTCTCCTAAGTAAGCTTCTGCATCTTTCTTTAATTTTCTTAAAATCATTGCTGATATTTCTTGAGGAGTGTAATCTTTTGAATTTATATTTACTTTATAATCTTCACCCATGTGAGTTTTTATAGAAGCAATTGTTGAATTTGTATTTGTTATAGCTTGTCTTTTTGCTATTTCCCCTACTACTATTTCTCCATTATCTTTTATATTTACCACTGATGGTGTTGTTCTTACTCCTTCTGCATTTGTTATTATACTTGCAGAACCACCCTCCATTATTGATACACAAGAGTTTGTTGTTCCTAAATCAATTCCAATTATTTTTGACATTTGTTTCCTCCTTGTTTTATATTCTTGAAGAATATTACTATTTTAATATTTTATTTCTTACAAACTTTAACCATTGATGGTCTTACTACTTTTCCTTTTAATGAATATCCCTTTTGAAGCTCCATTATAATATGATTATTTTTAACTTCTTCACTTTCTTCAACCATTACTGCCATATGTTTTTGTGGATCAAATTCTTTATTATCTGTTTCTATTGCTTCAACACCTTCTGTTTTTAAAATTTGTTTAAACTGATTTAATGTCATTTCAACACCTTTAGAAAGACTTTCAAAGTCAGAAGTTTGTTTTGAAGTTTCCACTGCCCTAGATAAATTATCTATTCCATCTAAAAGCTTAACTATTATTTTTTCAGATGCAAACTTTCTTAATTCTTCCATTTCTTTTTCTTTTCTTTTGGTAAAGTTTTGAAAATCAGCTTGCTTTCTCATATAAGAATTTTTCCAATCCTCTACTTCTAATTTTAATTTTTCTATTATTTCTTCAGAGGATTCAACATCTTTAGCTTTATCCTCAGATTTTTTTTCTTTAGTTTCTTTTTCTTTAGTTTCTTTTTTGTTATTTTCCTTTTGTGGTTTTTCAGTTATTATCTCTTCTTTTAATTCTTCTTGCTTTTTATTTTTTGACATTATCCAGCTCCTTTTTCTTATGTAAATCTAATGATTTTTTTTCATTATTAATTACTTTTTCAACTTCGTTACTTATGTATTCTATAATTCCCATAGTCTTTGAATAAGGCATCCTTTTAGGACCTAAAACTCCTATAATCCCTTCAGATCCATTTTTTTTATAGGTTGAATACACAAAGCTAAAATCTTCTAACCCTTTTATTGGCAACTCATCTCCAAGTATAACACTAACTTTCCCTTCATTATTTTTCCTTGTTGATAAAACCTTTTCAAAAAAATGTTTAACATCTTTTTCTTCATTAAACATTTCCAAAACATCCATAACTTCATTTACATTTTTATCTTTGAATATAATTGAAGAATTATTTAAATATAATTTCCCTTCAATGTCCTTATACACTTTATCTTTCAGACTATCATATCCTTCAAAATTTTTAATTATTACATCTTCCACTTCGTAGCTTTTAATTACCCTTCTCTTTATTTGATCATTTAATTTTTTAGACATAATCTCTAATTTTTCTTTTGAAATAGGATGATCCAATTGAATTTTCTTTGTACTTACATTCCTATCTTCTGTAACTGTTATTGCTAATACTAAGAAATCATCAATATGTACAAGTTCTATTTTAGTTATATTTTCTTTTCTATGAACTGGTTCTATAACAACAGAAGCACAGTTAGTTAATTGAGAAAGAAGAGCTGATGTTTGTTGTAATATTACATCTATAGCATTTACTTTTCTTTCATATTCATTATTTATTTTAACTTTCTCTTCTCTTGACAATTTTTCTATTTTTAAAAGTTCATTTAAATAATATTTATAACCTAAATCTGTAGGTATTCTTCCAGAAGAAGAATGCGTCTTAACTATAAACTTACTATCCTCCAAATCAGACATAACATTTCTAATTGTAGCAGAAGACAATCCTATATTATATTTTTTTACCAAAGTCCTAGATCCTATTGTTTCTCCAAATCTCAAATAAAAATCTATAATAGCATTTAATACTAATTTCTCTCTATCATTAAGCATTTTTCATCCTCCTATTAGCACTCGTCATCAAGGAGTGCTAACCACATAAAATAATAACAAATTTAACCATTTTTGTCAACATTTTATTCTCTATTTTCGCATATAAAATTTACATTTATTTTTCTCTTAATCCCCTCTATTCCCTTGCAAAATAAAGTGTCCAAGTTGATTTTTTTAATAAATAATGGTATAATATAAGATATGCTATGCATATATTTAACTTTTTATTCACAAGGAGGACTATTATGATTGAATTTAAAAATATATCAAAACGTTTTAAAAATGTTGCTGTTCTTAAAGATCTTAATCTTAAAATAGAGGAAGGAGAGCTAGTTACCATAATCGGTGAAAGTGGTTGCGGTAAAACAACTCTTCTAAAAATGGTTAATAGACTTATTGAGCCTACAAGTGGAACAATTCTTATAAAAGACAATAATATAAGAAAACAAAATGTGATAAAATTACGTAGAAATATTGGTTACGTAATACAACAAACTGGACTTTTCCCTCATATGACTGTTAGACAAAATATTGAGCTTATTTCTAAAATTGAAAAGACAGATCCTGAGATTTTAAATGCCAATACCCTTAATTTAATGTCTATGATTGGACTTGAACCAGGAAAATTTTTGGACAGATATCCAACTGAATTAAGTGGTGGTCAACAACAAAGAATAGGAGTTGCTAGAGCCTTTGCTACAGACCCTGAAATTATTTTAATGGATGAGCCTTTTTCTGCCTTAGATCCTCTTACAAGATCAGATTTACAAGATGAATTAATAGAACTACAATCTAAATTAACAAAAACAATTGTTTTTGTTACTCATGATATGGACGAAGCTATTAAAATTTCAGATAGAATTTGCATTATGAAGAATGGTAAAATTTTGCAATATGATACCCCTGAAAATATCTTAAAAAATCCAGCAGATGAATATGTTGAAAATTTTGTAGGAAAAAATAGAATTTGGGCTTCACCTGAATTTATCAAAGTAAAAGATATAATGATTGATCATCCAGTTGTAGCTTCTATTGATTCTAGAATTATTAGTTGTCTTGAAACAATGAGATCTCGTAAAATTGATAGGATTCTTATTATAGATTTACCAACTAGGAAATTAAAAGGAATTGTTAAAGCTAGTCAACTTAGAAAAGAGGAAAATAAATCAAAACGTATTTCTGAAATTCCAGCATTAATGGAAACTGATTATATTACATTATCCCCTGAAGAGAATATCATTAATACTTTAAAAATTGTCAATGATAATCGTATATCAACTATTCCAGTTGTTGATGAAAACTCAATTTTAAAAGGGCTTCTTACAAAAAGTAGTTTAGTTACCACATTAAGTCAACAATATTTAGATATGGAGGTCGAATAATATGAATTTAATTACATATATGATGGAAAATCACTTACAAATTTTATCACTATTAGTTGAGCATTTAAAGCTTACTTTAGTTTCTGTTGGACTTGCTGTTTTAATTGGAGTTCCCCTTGGAATTCTTGTAACCTATGTAAAAAGATTAAGTAAACCTGTACTTGGAGCTTCTAATGTTATGCAAGCAATTCCTAGTATGGCCCTACTTGGTTTTATGATTCCTTTTCTTGGAATTGGTAGTTTACCTGCAATTGTAGCAGTTATTCTATATTCTCTGCTTCCAATTATAAAAAATACCTATATTGGAATTGACAATATAAACCCTCAAACTATTGAAGCTGCAAAGGGAATAGGACTTACTAAATTTCAAATTTTAACAAAAATTCAAATTCCTCTAGCTCTTCCAGTTATAATGGGTGGAGTTAGAATTTCAGCTGTAACTGCAGTTGGTCTTATGACAATTGCTGCTTTTATTGGTGCTGGTGGACTTGGATATTTAGTTTTCTCTGGAATCAGAACTGTTAACAATTTGCAAATTTTATCTGGAGCTATACCTGCATGTTTGCTAGCTTTAACTATTGATGCCCTAGCTGCTCTTGTGGAAAAATTAGTTACTCCTATTAGTTTACAAAAATCTAATGTTTACAAAAAACGTAAAAATAGAATGTTTGCAAAAATCATTTTATTATTCTCACTTTTATTAGTTGTATTTTCTTTTGTCTACACAGGTTTATCAAAGGAAAAAGTTGGAGACAGGAATATAACTATTGGTTCAAAGGATTATACTGAACAAATTATTCTTAGTAATTTAGCTGCTGACATGATTGAAGAAAATACAGATATTACTGTTACACGTAAAACTCATCTTGGTGGTACTCAAGTTTGTTTCTCAGCTTTAAATGAAAAAGAAATTGATATGTATATGGAATATAGTGGTTCTGCATTTGTTGATATTTTAAAACATAAACCAATTAGTGATGTTGAAAAGGTTTATAACATTGTAAAAAAAGAATTAAAATCAGAATATAACATAACAGTATTACCACAAATGAGTTTTAATAATACTTATGTAATGGCAGTAACAAAAGAAACTGCTCAAAAATATAATTTAGCAACAATTAGTGATCTTGCTAAAGTTTCACATAAATTAGTTTTCGGTGCTTCTTTTGAATTTTTAAATAGAGAAGATGGATTACCTGGACTTATGGAAAAATATAATTTTAATGTTAAAGATACTAAAGCTCTAGATGACTCTGCAAAATATATTGCTTTAGGAAATAAAAATACTGATGTTGCTGATGCTTTTGCCACTGATGGTTTACTTAAAAAATATGACTTAATTTCTCTAAAAGATGATAAACATTTCTTCCCACCTTATTATGCTATGCCTATATTAAGGGATGATGTTTATGAACAATATCCTGAAATCAAAGGAGCTTTAACAAATTTATCTAAAGCTTTAACTGATGAAGTTATGACAAGCTTAAACTATCAAGTTGATGAATTACATGAAAAACCAGAAGATGTTGCTAAAAAATTCTTAATAGAAAATAATTATTTTAAAGATTAATTTAACATTTTGTTATCTTATTTTAAAAAAATGTTATATATCCCCATATATTTTTATTAATTTAATATTGATTTTTAAGGTCTTATGAAGTATAATTTTTATGTATTTGTAAAAATATAGATAATCTTATTTCATAATAGTGTTATGATATAATAACGGAGGTTTTTATGGCTCGAACTTTAAAATTTTCAAAAGATAAAATTTTAAATGTTGCCTACAACATTTTAATAACAGAAGGAATGAAAAGTGTTACAGCTAGGAATATAGCTGCAAAACTAAATTCTTCCACTATATCTATTTATTCTAATTTTGGATCTATGACAGTATTAAAAAATCAATTATCTAAAGTTGCGAAAAATAAACTTTTTGATAAAGTGGCTATTAATTATACTGATTTAAGTCTTTTGAATATAGGTATTGGAATTTGCTTGTTTGCAAAGGAAGAAAAGGCACTTTTTAGAGCAATATTCATGAGAGAAAATTTATCTAAGAATTTTTTAGATGAACTAGTTGAAGAGTTAAAGGGCCTAGTTTTTAAAGGCTTTAAAGAAGGAAGCAGCTACAATTTTCTTGAAGATGAAACAATTGAATGGATGTTAAAAAAAGGTTGGTGGTATGTTCATGGCTTTGCCTGTCTCATTTGTTCTGGATTCTATGATCCTACATATGAAATGATTGAACATGAACTAAAGGAAAACGGAAATGTTATTTTAAAAGAGGCGCTTTGTTTTAACAAATCAATAAAAATAAACAAGTAATATATGGGGAGAAATTTATTATGAAAAAATCACTTATACTTTTGTCAATACTGGCATCTGCTACTGCTTATGCTGGAAGTATTGACTACCTTGCAGAACAAGACGCTGAGTATTTCGCGCATCCTTCTATGATTGGTAAAATTGGAACTTCAGCTGCTTTTTATAATCCAGCTGGTACTGTATTTATGGAAGACGGAACTTATTTTAAGATTAATTCACAAACAGTATTTAAAAATTACAAAATGGAAACTAATTATCCAACTATTGCAAATGGAGGTACCCACGAAAGTGATCACCCTTCTGCTTTGGTTCCTTCTGTTCAGTATGTATCTAAGAAAGGGGATAGATCTTACTTCATCCATTCAGGAGTTGCAGCTGGTGGAGGAGCATTAAAATATGAGGGAGGTCTTACTGCATTTGAAGTACTTGGAGAGGCAGTTCAAATCTCTGCCGCTAAAGGAATTGGTTATTTTAAAGATGATGCTCATCCTAGTGCTGCTATAACTTATTTGGACAGTCCTGAAACTGTTGGATCTTCATACTATATTAACACAAATTTTGGTATAGCTCAGAAGTTGACTCCTAAATTCAGTGTTGGAGGAGCTATTAGATTTATTTATGCCACAAGAAATTTAGATTGTACTGCTAACTACAACTTTGCATTAGATGGGAATTCTTCAGATACTCAAAATCTTCAAGTTCAGCTTGATGCTGAAAGAACAGCCTATGGAGTTGGGGGAGTTCTTGGATTTGACTATAAGGCAACTGATAAATTAAATATTGGGTTTAAATATGAATCTGAAGTGGAACTATATTTTAAATCTGAAAAAGGAAGAGATGGATTAACAGCTACTTTAGATCCTGTTGATGAAGGTAACTCTGCTAAAATCGTAGGAACTTTATTAAGCCAAAAAGTAATTAGTGAATGGACTGATAAGGAAAGAAGAAATTTACCAGCTACTATGTCTCTTGGGCTGTCATATGAGTTAAATGATAAAATTACTTTACTTACAAGTGGAAATTATTATTTTATAAAAGAAGCTAACAGAGATGGAGCTTATGATAATTATGATAATGGATATGAAATTTCTTTTGGAATAGATTATAAATTAAATGAAAAAGTTGTTTTAATGGCAGGGTACCAATACACAGATACTGGAGCTAATGAAGACACTTACAAGGATACTGATTTTGCCCTTGATGCTAACTTATATGGAGTTGGTATTCAATATTCCCCTGTGGAAAATAGAACCTACACATTAACATATTCTTATGTTGATTATAAAACTGACCAAGCTAGTACAGATTATTCAAACAGTGGTACTGGAACTATTTTCAGTAAAACTGTACAAGCTGTTGCTATATCTGCTGAGTTTAAATTCTAGTTTTTTATTAAAACTTTAATTCTTACACTTGACAGAAAAATTATATAGATGTATAATCACAACGTATTAAACAAATAAATATAAAATAACTTACTAGGGGAGCCTTAACAGGCTGAGAGGAGATCTAATCTCGACTCTTATTACTTGAACCAGATAATGCTGGCGAAGGGAAGTAAATAAATTAACCTTTTTTAGGAGAACTTTTTTAAACTCCAAAACAATTATTAAGTTATATTAATGGTTAATTTTTTACAGATAATAAAAAAAGCTCTAACTAATAAGTTAGAGCTTTTTTTATTAAATTTTTTAAGGAGGAAACTGTGAATATTATACTTAATGGATCTAATGAAATATTAGAAAAAGAAATTTTTGCTGATAATTTTATAAAAAAAATCTCAAAAGAAAAAAATATAAATTTATCTGGAGCTGTAATTCTAATTAATGACCTTATTATAAAAAAAGAAAATTGGCATAAAACTATAATAAAAGAAAATGATAATATTGAAGTTTTATCTTTCGTTTCTGGAGGATAATAATAAATTATTTTAATATATTGAAAAATAAAACTATATACTTAAGGAGATTAAAATGGATAATTTAATTTTAAAAGGACATGAGTTTCAAAGTAGGCTTTTAACTGGAACAGGTAAGTTTGCTGATAAAAATACTATTGCTCCAATGCTAAATGCAAGTGAATCTAATATTATTACTATGGCTCTTAGAAGAGTTAATTTTTCTGATCCAAAGGAAAATATATTGAACTATATTCCAAAAGAAGTAACATTACTTCCAAATACTTCTGGAGCCAGAAATGCTGAAGAAGCTATTAAAATAGCTAGAATAGCTAGGGAAGCTGGATGTGGAGACTTTATAAAAATAGAAATAATTAATGACATGAAGTACTTAATGCCTGATAATGAAGAAACTATTAAAGCAACTAAAGTATTAGCTAAAGAAGGATTTATTGTTCTTCCTTACATTGTTCCTGATTTAATAGCTGCAAAAAAACTAGAAGAAGCTGGGGCTGCTGCTGTTATGCCTTTAGGTTCTCCAATAGGTTCCAATAGAGGACTATTAACTAAGCCATTACTAGAAATGATTAATGAAAACAAAAAAATACCAGTTATTATTGATGCTGGAATAGGTGCTCCTTCCCAAGCTGCTGAAGCTATGGAGATGGGTGTTGACGCTGTTTTAGTAAATACTGCCATATCAACTGCTGAGGATCCTGTTAAAATGGGAGAGGCCTTTGCTATGGCTGTTAAGGCTGGAAGAATGGCTTATCTTGCTAAACTTGCTAAAACTTCTAAATTTGCAAATGCTTCCTCTCCTTTAACAGATTTCTTATTTAGAGGTGATAAATAATGGGATTTTATTCTGTTTTAGAAAAATGGCAAAATTTTGATTTTGAAAATTATTTTTCCAATGTAACTGATGAGAATGTTATTGAAAGTATTCACAAAGATAATTTAGATGAATTTGATCTTCTTAATCTTTTATCTCCAATTGCTAAAAATCATCTTGAAAAAATGGCTGTTAAGGCTAATCTAATAAAACAACAATATTTTGGAAATGTAATATCTTTATATATACCTATTTATATTTCTAATTTTTGTACTAATAATTGTGCTTATTGTGGTTTTTCTAAAAAAAATCATATAATTAGAAAACATCAAAACATTGAACAAATAGAAGAAGAAGCTAAAGAAATAGCTAAAACTGGTATTGATCATATACTTCTATTAACTGGAGAAGCTAAAGAAATTGATACAATGGATTATTTAAAAGATGCTATTAGGGTTTTAAAAAAATACTTTGACTCTGTTTCTATAGAGGTTATGCCACTTGAAGAAGAAGAGTACAAAGAATTGAAAGAAATCGGACTTGATGGATTAACAGTGTATCAAGAAACTTATAATGAAGAAATTTATGATCAAGTTCATATAAGTGGAAAGAAAAAAGATTATCATTTTCGTTTAGATACTCCAGAAAGAGGTGCTAAAGCTGGACTTAGAACTGTTGGAATGGGCCCATTATTTGGTCTTAGTGAAATAAAAAAAGAAGCCTTCTTAGCTGGGCTACATTTAAAATATTTAACTGATAAATATATAAATACTGCTTTTTCTATTTCTCTACCTAGAATAAATCCTGCTGAAGGAGGATTTCAGCCAAGTTATCCCCTTGATGATGTTACATTTGTACAATTTTTAATGGCATTTAGATTATTCCAAGTAAAAGCTGATATTAATATTTCCACTAGAGAAGTTGCTGACTTTAGAGATCATCTTATGAACCTTGGTATAACTAAACTTTCTGCTGGTTCTAAAACTGATGTTGGAGGGTATACTGAAAAGGATAAATCTACCTGCCAATTTGAAATAAGTGATACTCGTTCTGCAGAGGAAACTATTGAAGCTATTAAAAATTATGGATATCAACCTATTTATAAAGATTGGCAACAAATATTATGATTATAGGAATAGCTGGCTGTGGAGGAATTGGATCTAATGTGGCATCTCATTTAGTTAGAAGTGGTGTGACTTACCTTAAATTTGGAGATTTTGATAGAATTGAATCTTCTAATTTAAATCGTCAATTTTTCTTTGAAAATCAAATTGGACTTTTTAAAAGTGAAACATTAGCTAAAAACTTAAAATCTATAAATTCTAAAGGAAATTTTGATTTTAAAGTTATTAAATTTGATAGAAACAATATTAAAACATTTTTTAATGATTGTGATATTATTGTTGAGGCTTTTGATAAAAAAGAATATAAAGTAATGTTAATGGAAGAATTATTTCCACTAAACAAAATTATTATTTCAGCATCTGGAATAGGTGATTTCCACACTGAAAATATTAAAAGAAAAGAGATTGGAAAAAATCTTTTTATAGTTGGAGATTTTAAAACAGATGTAGATAATCATAAAACTTATTCTCATAAAGTTAGTGTAGTGGCTTCTATTATGGCAGAAATAGTTCTAGAAAAAGGAGGATATTATGAGAAATAGAATTCCCATACCTGAGGGTATTTACGGAATTACAGGGGATAACTTTTCCAATGGTAAATCTAATTTAGAATGTGTTGAAGAAATGATTAAAGGTGGAATTAAAATTATTCAATACCGGGATAAAAATAAATCTATAAATGAAAAGTTAAAAGAAGCTTTGGAAATAAAAAAAATTTGTAAGGAAAATAATGTTTTATTTATTGTAAATGATCATATTGATATAGCTCTTCTTGTTGATGCTGATGGTGTTCATGTTGGTCAAGAGGATCTTGACCCTAAATATGTTAGGCAACTTATTGGAGATGATAAAATAATTGGACTTTCCACTCATTCTCCTGAACAAGGTAGAAAAGCTAATTTAAATCCCTATATAGACTATATTGGAGTTGGTCCTATTTTCCCTACAACTACTAAAGAAACTGCCCCTGTGGGATTAGAATATTTGGATTTTGTAGTTAACAATCTAGATATTCCTTATACTGCCATTGGAGGAATTAAAGAACATAATATTAATATAATTAAAAATCATGGAGCTAAAAGAATTTGTCTTGTTAGTGAAATAGTTGGTGCTAATAGTATTTCTAGTAAAGTTGGTGAGCTTTACAGACTATTAAAATAAATATTTTGTTTTGCCTTTTGTAATATTTCAACAAAAAAAATGGAGATTAATCTCCATTTTTTAATTCTTCTATTGATTTTTCAATTCTTTTTATCCTACCACTTATTTCATTTATCCTTATTTCTATTGTACTTAATATCCAGTATTGAAAATGATTTGCTCTGCTCATTTCATAAAGAAGCCATATAATTTTAACTATACCTATCATCATAGCACAGTACATAGTAACATTTAAAGGTATCTTTCTTAAAACTCCCCCTGCAAATAGTAAAGCTGCTATCATTCCAATTAATAACATATTTACTCTTTTATTTTGAATATTATCTTTTCCACCTATTTTTCCAACTATTTCTTTTACTCTATCTTTTTCTTTTTTAAATTCTTCTAATTCTTCTAAAAGTTTTTCTTGATTATCCATAGAGTACCTCCGTTTAAAATTAAATTTACAACTTTGCTATAGCAGGCATACTACTTTTATAAGCATTTCTTTTTATTCTATTAAATATAGTATCTAATAAAGTTTTACTATATCCCATATCTTCTAATTCTTCCTTTGTTTTTCTTTCAATAGAAATTTGAAATAAGATTTCATCAGCTAAATCATAAGTAAAGCCTAACTCTTCTTCATCAGTTTGACCTTCCCATAAATCTGCACTTGGTTTTTTTTCTATAAGTTCTTTTGGAACCCCTAATCTTTTAGCCAATTCAAAAACTTGAGCTTTAAATAATTCTCCTATAGGATTTATTCCACATGCTGTATCTCCATATTGAGTCCCATATCCTAATAAAATTTCAGTTTTATTTGATGTCCCTATAACTAATGCATCTTCTTTAGATGAATTATCAAATAATACTGCCATTCTAGTTCTTGCCATCATATTTCCTTTTCTCAAACTAGTTGCTCCTTTTTCTGTTTCAAAATAAGCATCTACCATTGGAGTTATTTCTATTTTTTTAGTCTTTACCCCTAGTTTTTCTACAACTAATTTTCCATGGGCTAAACTTTCTGGACTTGATGTTTTATATGGCATCATTAATGTGGAAACATTTTCTTTACCTAAAGCCTTTGTAGCTATAAATGCAACTAATGCAGAGTCTATACCTCCAGAAAGACCTAAAATAACTTTTTTAAAACCTCTATTTGTAACTTCATCCCTTACAAATTTAACTACTTTTTCTTCAATTTCATCCATTGGATTTATCATTTTTTCAAGTATTTCTCTTTTCATCTTTCCTCCTTAAAGTATAAAATCTCTGTCTAAACCAAATCTTCCTAATTTTCCACTTCTATAATCTCTTAGTAAAGTATGAGTTGCTTGGTGTATATTTAATTTATCACCCTTTTGAAGCATTTTCATTCTTAGGGCAATTTTTTCTATTACATTTCCTGGAACACCCTCAAAATCCTCATCTAAAAGTTTATATTTTTTCTTTAAATTATCTTCTAGTCCATAAGATATCATTTTTCCAATAAAAATGCAAGCAACATCTTCAACAGGTAAAATTTCATCCTTTATAGCTCCTGAAATAGCTAAATTATATCCAACTCTATCATCTTCAAATTTAGGCCATAAAATACCTGGAGTATCTAATAATTCTAACCCTTCTTTGATTCTTATCCATTGTTTACCCTTTGTATATCCAGGCTTATTTCCAACACCTGCAGTATTTTTCCCAACAATTTTATTTATTAATTTAGATTTCCCAACATTTGGAATTCCACACACCATTAATCTTGTATTTACTTTTCTAAGACCTTTTTTCATAAGTCTCTCTCTTTTTTCAGAAGCTACCTTATCTATAATAGTAAATAATTTTTTCATATTAAAACCTGTTTCAGCACTTAATTCCAATACTTCATCAGCATCATTATTTTCTAAAAAGTATTTTTTCCAAATAGCTAATTCTTTTTTATCAACTAAATCAGATTTATTTATTACTATTATTCTTTTTTTATTTTTAGAAAAAATCTTAATATCTGGATTTCTACTTGAAATAGGTATTCTTGCATCTACTACCTCTAAAACTATATCTATTAGTGGCATATTTTCCTTCATCATATCCTTGGTTTTTTTCATATGACCTGGATACCAGTTAATCTTTGTCATTGCCATTAATATTCACCCTCTTCTTTCATATTTACGTATTTATTAACTCTTTCTTTCACAGGTTCTTGTTCGTTTCCTCTTATTATTACAACAAACTCACCTTTTAAAGTTCTATCCTTTAAAGATTCCATCAATTCTTGAGCTGTTCCCCTTATTATTTCTTCATAAATTTTAGTTATTTCCCTGATTAATACAATATTTTTATTACCAATATAACTATCTATATCCTTTAGAGTTTTCATAACTCTATGGGGAGATTCAAAAAACATTATAGTTCTTTTCTCATTGGCTAAAGATTTTAGTAATGTTTGTCTTCCCTTTTTTTTAGGAAGAAAACCTTCAAAAAGGAATCTTCTCATAGAAACCCCTGCTACAGATGCTGCTGCAGTCATTGCACTAACTCCTGGAATAGGCGTTACTTTAATTCCTTCCTTTAAAGCCTCATCAACAACCTCATATCCTGGATCTGAAATACAAGGAGTACCTGCATCTGTTACTAAAGCAACAGTTTTACCATCTTTTAATAAATTAACAATATTTTCCACTTGATGTTGTTTTGTATGTTCATCGTATCTATATAAAGTATTTGAAATTTCAAGATGATTTAAAAGTTTTTTTGTCACCCTTGTATCCTCTGCAAAAATATAATCTGCTTCTTTTAAAACTCTTATTGCTCTTAAAGTTATATCTTCTAAGTTTCCAATTGGAGTTGCTACTATATAAAGCATAATTCCACCTTTCTTTTATTTTTATTTCTTATTTTTATAATCCTTTACCATTTTCAACATTTGTTTTTCTGCTGCTTTTAATTGCTTATCTTCCCTTGATATTAAGTCCTTAGCTTCTTTTTCACCAACAGAATTTTTTAATAATTTTTCTTTACTTTTTTCTTGAGATTTTTCATTTATGTTAGTTATTAATCCATCATAGAATAGATAATCATCCTTTTCCTCAACTTTAATATCTGGTTCTATTCCTATTCCATTTATGTTTTCTCCATTAGGTGTATAGTATTTTGCTATAGTTAATTTAATACCATCTCCATCTGGTAAAGGCATTAAAACTTGAACACTTCCCTTTCCATAACTTTTTTCTCCTAGTAATAGCCCTCTTTTATAGTCTCTAACAGCACCTGAAACTATTTCAGAAGCTGAAGCACTTCCTTCATTTATTAATATTATTAATGGGAAATCTCCATAATATTTTCCTTCTCTTTCTGAAAACATCTCTTTACCTTTTTTAGGTCTTTCACTTACAATTACTCCCTCTTTAATAAACATGGAACCTATTTTTATAGCTTGATCTATTTTCCCACCAGGATTATTTCTTAGATCAAATATCAATCCTTCCATTCCTGATTCTTGAAGTTTTTCCAAGCTTTTAGCAACTTGCAAATCCACGTCTGTTCCAAATTGAGTTAATTTTATATAACCTATCTTATTATCTAGCATTTTACTTTTTACATTTTCTAATTTTATATTTGCTCTTTTTAAAATAACTTCTTTTTCTTTTTTTTCTTTTTCCCTATAAATCATAAGTTTTACGCTAGTTCCAACTTTACCTTTTAATTTTTTAGAAGCATCTTCTAATTCCATATTATAAGTGCTTTCTCCATCTATTTTCATTATTTTATCATTAGGTCTTATTCCAGCTTTAAATGCTGGAGTCCCTTCTATTAACAATTCTACAGTTACTGGTTCATTTGAATACTTTCTAATAATCATTCCTACCCCAGTATATTCTCCATTTATTTGGTTTTCCAAATCTTCCATTCCATCCTTTGAAAAATAATTAGAATGTGCATCTTCTAAGGATTCTATCATTCCCCTTAAGGCTCCTTGCATAAGAATTTCTTTATCTATTTCTTTATCTCCAACAAAATTTTCCTGAACAATATCCATAATATCTGATATTTCTTTTAATTGTTTAATATTACTCATAAATCCAGTTTTTTCTTTTGCAGATATATTAACTGTTAATAGAGTCATAAATAACACTATTACTAGCTTTTTAAATTTCTTCATAAAGCTCCCCCTAAATTTTCACAAGAATTAACAATTTCTTCAATATTTATATTGGCCTCTTTTTTTAAAACTCCAAATATTGAAATGTACTCAGAATTTCCCTTACCACCTTTTATAGGAGAATAGTCTAAACTTTCTAAATACAATCCATTTTTTTTTGCCTCTTTAATTACTCTTTCTATGGCAAAAATCTGATAGTCTTTTTCTCTAACTATACCACCTTTAGATAGCATGGATTTTTCAACTTCAAACTGAGGTTTGATTAAAGCCATTAATTTAGTTTCAGATGAAAAAAATGTTTTTAAATGTTCAAATATATTTGTTATTGAAATAAAAGAAACATCCATAACTATATAGTCTGTTTTTAAATTATCAATATCTTCTAATTTTAAATCTCTTATATGGGTATTTTCCAATGAAGTCACTCTTTTATCAGATCTTAGTTTCCAATCTAATTGATTAGTTCCAACATCAACTGCATAAACATGTTTAGCTCCATTCAAAAGAGCGCAATGAGTAAATCCTCCTGTTGATGCCCCAACATCTAAAATTACCTTATCTTGAAAATTTAAATTAAAAACCTTTAAAGCTTTTTCTAACTTTAAACCTCCCCTACTAACATAAGGAAATTTTTTACCTTTTATTCTAATATTTAACTCATCATCAGATATTTTTATCATTGTTCCTGCTTTATCTATTTTCATTTCATTGACTATTACCTGACCTGCCATTATAAATCTCTTTGCTATATTTAAATTCTCACAAAATCCATTTTTTACTAAAAGAACGTCTAATCTCTCTTTCATTTACTTCTCCCGTCTTCTTAAATTAATCCTCAAACACATCTTCATCTCTCAGATACTTTAAAGCTTCATTTTTTAAAATCAATGTTTTAAATCCCTTTGTTTCAACAGATGAAATTAATTCAGAAGTTTCTTTAACTCGTTTTGTAAAAAATTCATCTCCTATTGGAACTTTTTTTAACTTTTTATAATAATTTAATAAATGTTTTGTATTTTTGCAGTTAGTTTCTATCTTAGCTCTTTTTAATCTATCTTTAACTACTCCTAAAGTACAACTAATTTTATGGCTAACTTCCACCATATTATAACCTTTTGTTAATAATTCTAAAATTTCATTAGCTGAAATTGGGTTTATTCTATGATATTTAGCTGAATACATATCTGCCCTGTGAACTATTTTAGCTTCCTTTGTACTTGGATATATTTTTCCCCATTTCCCGTGATGGGAAACAACTATATGAGTTATTTGTTTTTTTATTTTATCTTTTAATATAAAATTTGTTTTCTCTTCTACTTCTTTTAAAATATTTTCAGATTCCTTAACTATATAGTCTGGCTTTTTTAACATCATTTGTGAATGAGAAAAAATTTCTGATTTTGCTCTTATACTTCCCTTACTTAAATCATGAATAATAACTCCTATAATTATTGAAAATAAATCTATTTCTTTTAATGAATTATCTATAGTCCCATACTGTTTTTTTATTTCATCTATTGAAATTTTCAATACATCGTAAGTATGAGCAGCAACTTTAACTCCCTGGTCTTCATATTTTTCTAATTCATTAACTTCCCTAGTATTTATAAGAATTTTTATAAATTTAAATACTTTTTGGTTAATTTGATTCATTAATCTTCCCTTCTATATTTTTAACTAAATTTTTCCCTCTTAATTCACACAATTCTAAAAGTTCCCCTCTTTTTCCATGGGGTATTTTACCACAAACTACTCCTATTTTATGAATTTTTTTATTAATATTATTTTCATTTAAAAAATCTAATATTTCAGTACCAAATCCATTTTTTATATATCCCTCTTCTAAAACAAAAATATGCTCGTACTTGTTAAATTCTTCTTTTATATATTCCTCATCAAATGGTTTTATTGAACCTGCACTAACTATTGTTCCATTAATTTTTTTTGAAATCAATTCATTTTCAACCATTAACAATTCTTCTAACATATTTCCAGTTGCTATATATAAATATTTATCCCCTTTAACAACTTCATTCCATTTTCCAATTTGAAATTTAAAGTCATATTCTTTATCACAAATCAATCCTTTATTGTATCTTATTGCAATTGGATTCTGAACATCTAGGCTAAATTTTATCATTTCCCTCATTTCTTTTTTTGTTGTGGGAGATAGTATTATAAAATTAGGAATACTTAATAAAAATGAAATGTCATACAATCCGTGATGAGTCTTTCCATCTTGTCCTACTATTCCACCTCTATCAATACATAGCCTTATTGGTAAATTTTGTAAGGATACATCATGAATTAGTTGGCCTATACCTCTTTGTAAAAAAGTTGAATAAATTGCAAAATAGGGCTTTTTACCACATTTTGCTAAACCAGCTGCAAATGTGATCCCATGCCCTTCTGCTATTCCTATATCAAAACTTCTTTTAGGATATTTCTCAAAAAAATTCTTCAACCCTGTTCCACTTACCATTCCTGCTGAAATCCCAATAATATCTTCATCTTTTTCTGCATATTTTGATAATTCTTCACCTAAAATTTTTGATGTAGTTAATTCTTCAACATTTCCATTAGAATTATAAGGACTTATTCCATGAAATTTTTCTTTATTCTCCTCAGCTGGTAAATATCCTTTTCCTTTTTTTGTTTTAACATGTATAAAAATAGGTCCTTCCATATCCTTTGCCTCTTGAAATATAGATATTAATTGTCCCATATTATGACCATCTACAACTCCAAAATACTTAAAACCTATATTTTCAGGAATATTTCCAGGTAAAAATATATTTTTCATTTTATGTTCAGTTTTCCCTAATATATCATAAACTTTTTTCCGTACATTTCCTTTATTTGTAATGTTCTTAACATCTTTTCTTAAAGTTAAATAAGTTTTGCTTAAAATCATTTTGCTAAAAAATTTAGAAAGACAACCTACACTTTTTCCAATTGACATGTCATTATCATTTAAAATAACTATCATATTTTTTAAATTTATCATATTATTTAATGCTTCTAATGAATGCCCATTTGCAATTGAAGCGTCTCCAACTATAACTATTACTTTATCCTTTGGATTAGCTACTGCTATGCCACACGCTGCAGATAAGGCGCTTCCTGCATGACCACTTATAAAATTATCATAGCTACTTTCCTCAGGATCTAAAAATGGTCCTATTCCATTTAATTTTCTTAGGGTATCAAAATTTTTATCTCTGTCAGTTAATAATTTATAAACATAGGACTGATGTCCTACATCAAATAAAACTTTGTTTTTTTTAAAATCAAATACCTTATCTAAAGCTACTGTTAATTCCACTACACCTAAATTAGAGGCCAAATGGCCCCCGTTAGTTAAAACAACATCTATTATTTTTTTTCTCAGTTCTTCACATAAACTATTTAATTCATTTATTTTAAAATTTTCTATATTCATAAATCCACCTTAATTTTCTATGGAATTAAATAACTTTTAAATAATAATGCTACACATACTCCTAATATCATTCCTACAAATACTTCAATTGGTGTATGACCTAAAAGTTCCTTTAATTTTTCATCATTAAATTTTTCACCTATTCTAAAGCTAAGTCCGTCAACCATTTTATTAACAACTTTAGCTTGTTTCCCAGCAGCTCTTCTTATTCCTGCTGCATCATACATAGTTATTCCTGCAAATATTAGGGTTATTGAAAACAGTGGACCCCTTGTACCATAAACCATTCCTATACAAGTTGCTAAACAAGAAACTGTTGAAGAATGCGAGCTTGGCATTCCTCCAGTTTCATAAAATCTTTTAAAATTAAAATCCTTATCAATAAAAATGGTTGTAATCACCTTATAAAATTGAGCGATAAACCAAGCTATAAATGTCACATCTAATATTTTATTTCCAAAAATAATTCCATATTCATCCATATTATAACCTCTTATTTATTTTTATTTTATTCTTGATACCTCTTCTGAAATTTTAGGATTTTCTTTGTTTGCTTTATAAAGTATTATTGTTCTACCTATAATCCCTACAACTTCACATTTTGTCTTTCCAGCCAATGTTTCAGCTAATTCTCTTTTATTCATTTCTACACTTTGAAGCATTTTCACTTTTATTAATTCTCTTGATTCTATTGCATCTAAAATACTTTGTCCTAAATTATCTGTATATCCATCTTTCCCTATTCTAACTAAAGCTCCTAATTCATGAGCTCTTTTTCTTAAAAATTCTCTTTGTCTAGTATTCATTTTTTCTCCTCTTTATTTTAATCTTTTTTATTTTCTAAACTTCCATTATTATTGGTAAAATAACTGGATTTCTCTTTGTTTTATTATAAACATATTTACTAACAGCTTCTTTTGTTAAATTCTTGATTGGTTGCCAATCCTTTATCTTTGTTTTTTCTATTTTTTCCAATTTCTTGTTAATGTGTTCTATAGTTCCATTTATTATTTCTTCTGAATCTTTGGAATATGTAAAACCTCTAGTTACAATTTCTGGACCAGACATTATTTTTCCTGTCTTCTTATCAAAAGTAAATACAACAATTATTACTCCATCTTGAGAAAGTTGTTGTCTATCTCTAAGAACTGTTTGTCCTATATCTCCAACTCCTAATCCATCAATGAATGTTGCTCCTGCACTTACTTTTCCCTTTAATTTTACATAGCTTTTTGTTACTTCTACCTTACTACCATTTAAAGCTAAAACTGTATCTGTTTTCTTTATTCCTGTTCTTATAGCTGTCTCTATATGTGCTTTTAACATTTTATATTCACCATGAACTGGCATAAAATGTTTAGGATTAACTAAATTAAACATAAGTTCTTGTTCAAGTCTACTTCCATGTCCAGAGACATGTATTCCTGCTACTTTTTTAAATATTACTTCTGCATCATATTTCAATAAATTATTAATATTTTTAGAAACAGCTTTTTCATTTCCAGGAATTGGAGTAGCTGAAATTATTACAGTATCCCCTTCTTTTACCTTTGTATTTTTATGAATATTTGAAGCTATTCTAGACAAAGAAGCCCTAGGTTCTCCTTGAGTTCCTGTACAAAGTATTACAACTTTATTATCCTTTTGTTTATCCACATCTGATAAAGATATCATTGTATCTTTTTTCATTTTTAAATATCCTAGTTTAGAAGCTACATCAAATGTTCTTATTAAACTTCTTCCATCAATAGCTATCTTTCTACCATAAGCCTCTGATATTTCAATTATTTGTTGCAATCTGTGAATATGCGATGCAAATGCAGCTATAATTATTCTTCCCTTTGCCTTTGGAAATTCTATCTTAAAAGCTTCTCCAACTGTACTTTCAGAAGGTGTAAATCCTTCTGTTTCTGCATTTGTTGAATCAGATAATAATAAATCTAGTCCCTCTTCCCCTATCTCAGCAAATCTAGCTAAATCTGTTTTATTATTATCAACTGGAGTTAGATCTATTTTGAAATCCCCTGTAAATAAAACCTTTCCAGCTGGTGTTTTAACATAAATAGAATAAGAGTCTGCAATTGAATGAGTTATTCTTACAAACTCAACATCAAAATATTTTCCTACTTTTATTTTAGAACGACTTTTTACTTCTCTTAATTTAGGAATATTTTTTATTCTGTGACTTTCAAATTTACCCTCTATAAGAGCTAAAGTAAGTTTTCCTGAAAATATAGAAACATCTTTATCTATTTTTTGATATAAATAAGGAATAGCTCCTATATGATCTTCATGACCATGAGTTACAAATAATCCTTTGATTTTTGATTTGTTGTTCTCAACATAACTGAAATCTGGAATAACAACATCTATTCCCAATAATCCTTCCCCTGGAAATCCTATTCCACAATCTATAATGATTATTTCATCTCTGTACTGAACTAATGTCATATTTTTCCCAACTTCGTCCAATCCACCTAAAGGAATTATATACATTTTCTCTTCTTTATTTTTTACATTTTTTTTCTCTAAAACTTTTTCATTGATTTTTTCTTCTTTATTTTCTATCATTTTCTCCCTCTTTTTTTATTCCATGGTACAAAAATTGATATTCATCTATAAATTTTTTAGTTAAAGCTCCAGCTATTGATCCCCCACCACCTGCTCCTTGTAGTAAAACTGCAAATACAATTTCAGGATTTCCAACTGGAAAATAACCTGCTATCTCTGCATGAGTTTCTTTAAAATGCGTGTTTTGAGCAGAACCACTTTTTGCTGCTATTTTTAAATTTTTAGTTTTCAATCTTTTTCCTGTTCCATGCTTATCTTCAACTACTCCTATCATAGCATTTTCAATAACATCATAAAATCTTCTAGGATAATTAACTTCTAAAGATTTATGAGAAACTGTTTTTTCTTTAACAGAATCTTTTATTATATATTTTACTACTTTTGGAGTATAGGCATATCCTTTGTTTGCTAACACACAATATGCTCTTGCAATTTGAATTGGAGTAACTGTCACATATCCTTGTCCTATTGAATAGTTTATAGTATCTCCTGTATACCAACCTTGTTTAAATCTTTTCTTCTTCCATTCTGGGCTTGGAACAATCCCAGCTCTTTCTCCAGCAATATCTATCCCTGTCTTTTCACCTAAGCCAAAATTTTTAGCTGCTTTAGTTATAACCTTTGATCCATACTTATGTCCATATTTATAATAATAAGTATTTACTGACTCCACTATGGATTTTCTTAAATCAGTTGGACCGTGTCCACCTCTTTTCCAAGATTTCCATGACCATTCCCCAATTGAATAAATAGCGTTTCTACCTTCGTTTACTTCTTTTGGATCTAACCCAGAATTTAGAAATCCAAAGGCTTCTATAGGTTTAAAAACTGAACCTGGAGGATATTCCCCTGCAATTGATTTATTTGTTAATGGTTTTCTTTTATCATATAAAATTTTATTCCAAACATCTGAAGGAATACTTGAAGAAAATACATCCAAAGGATAAGTTGGATAACTTACCATTGTTAATATCTCTCCATTTTTAGGATTCATTGCTATAAAAGAACCTGTTAATTTGCTTTTTTTAAATTCATTTTCTATAAATGTTTGTAATCTCATATCTATAGTTAATTGGATATCTTCACCTTTTTCAGAAGGCTTTTTTTTGATTGTTTTTAATGCTCTTCCCCTGGCGTTAATTTCAAAATATTGATAACCTTTTTTTCCTTTTAGAATAGAATCATATTTTTTTTCCACGCCTTCTTTTCCTATAGTGTCTTTATCTGAATAACCTTTATCCTTTAAGTTTTCATATTCTTTATTAGATATCTTTTTTACATATCCAATTAAATGAGAAGAAGAGTTTGGATATAAATATTTTCTTTTATAATACATTTCAACTTCTAAATATGGATATTCATCTATTTTTTCAAAAATTTTATGAGCTACCTTTTCTTTTAAATCTTCTATCAACATATTTTGTCTAGTATACATTGATATTTCACCATATTTTATTCTTTTTTCTATATATTTTTCTGAATAACCTGTTAGTTCACTTATATTTTTTATAATTTCAGGAGTTGTTTTTCTTTCTTCAAGATAATTTAATCTGTAGCCAATTTTGCTCGTGGCTATAATATCTCCATTTACATCTAATATATTACCTCTTATAGCTGCATTTCTTATAAATCTTACTCTATTATTTGTTGACTTGTCCTTATATTCTTTTCCTTTGTATATTTGAAGATAACTTAACCTAATCAATAAAATTCCAAACAAAACTAGTATAAAAATTTTAGTTAATAAATATCTCTTAGATTTATCTATCCCTAATGCTTTAAATTTAGAATTTTTCATTTAATTACTCCTGCTATTTTTTTGTTATGAATTCTTAAAAATATATAATTAGCAAAACTACATAAAATAAAATTAATTATAAATATAACGTTAATTTTTTTTAAAAAAATAGCATACCACAGGAATATTTGTATTAATGAAAAAATAGGAATATTTAAATATTGATATTTAATATTCTTTTGAACTAATAAAAATATCAAATAAAAACCTAAAAATATAAAAATATTAATAAATATTTTATCTGTCTGTAATGAATAGACTACAGTTAGCAAAGCTATTAAATATAAATTATTAACTTTTTTATAGGTTGATAAATATAATAAGTATGGCATTACTAAAGAACAGCTAGTAACTCTTAAAGATATACTATTTATTATAAAAATTAATATCAATACCAATGCACTTGTCATACTTTCCCCTCTTATTTTTAATTAGCTATAACTACAATTTTATTTTTTAATTCGTCCCTTTGAATCATCTTATTTATTCCTAATTTTTTTGCTATTTTATAAGCTGTATAATAGTCTTCTTTATTATAGTTTATTTGAATATCCGTTCCTGATATTTTAGTCTTTTTTTCTATAACACTATTATATCCATCACTTTTTAATGCTTTTACATATTTTTTTGCTATTTCCCCTTGTCCTAATACTTCAACATCAAATATTTTTTTACTTTCTTTTCCTAAAATTATAACAACATTTGCTAAAGTTGGAATAGTTGCATCTTCTTTTATTTTAAAATATTTTTCATTTACTTGCATTAATATATCTTCTATTTTTTCTCTATGAAGATCGTTTATTACTATATAACTAAACTGACTATTTGTTTCATAATTTGCTGCATTATATTTTAGCCCAAAAAATGATTTTAATTTCTCTCCAGTTCTTCTAGCATGTCCTGGTTTTCCATTAGCGTTTAGAATATCTACCACTATACTTTTATTGTCTATTTTTGAAGTTTTCTTATCCCTATATAAATCTTCAAACATTGGTTCTATACTAGATGTCAGTATATGTCTTTTATCATTTATCATAACCTCTGGAACATTTCTTGCATTTTTTACTTTTAAATCCATTTCCCCATATTTTACTTTCTTATATTTTTCTATCTTTTCAGGGAAAATTAAATTAATTCTCTTTAATATTTCCTCGTAATTTCTAACTTTAACTAATTCTTTAAAAGAAACATCTTTATCTATTTGTATCTCAAAAGGAATTTTTATAGCCAGTCTATCTTCATAAACTAAAAATATATTTTCTTTACCAATTAATGCATATCTATCTAATTTTTCCGTCTCTTTGTTGTCACTTAAAACACTGTAAATTAAAACTAAAACCGCTATTAAAAAAATTACAGCTCCTAATAAAGTATATTTGACTCTCGATGCTTTTTTTCTAATATCCACTTATTAACAACCCCTTTTCTAATCCTTTTATAATTACTTGAACTTCATCATTAACTTTTAAATTATCCCCTAGCAATTTTACTCTTAAATAATTTTCACTGTATCCGTAAAAAAATCCGTCAGATTTTTTTTCTTCTATTAAAACAGTTAATTTTTTTCCTATATATTTATTTCTAATATCTTCCCCTAATCTCTTAGATTCTTTTTCCAAATCTCCAACTCTTAATTTCTTTTCTTTAGAATCCACTTTATCTTTATAAGTTGCTGCTAATGTATTTTCTCTTTCTGAATATGGGAACACATGAAGGGAAGAAAAACCTATTTCTTCTATAATTTCTTTTGTATTTTGATACATTTTATCAGTTTCCCCTGGAAAACCAACAATAACATCTGCTGTATACTCCATATATTTAATATTTTCTTTTAACTTAGTTAATCTTTCTTTTATTAAATTTGATCCGTAATTTCTTTTCATTTTTTTTAAAATTTCATCATCACAAGATTGCAAAGATATGTGTAAATGAGGCATCATTTTTTTATTGTTTTTCATTATCTCTATAAATCTATCTGTTATTCTATCTGGATATACTGATCCTATTCTGATTCTTTCTATTCCATTTATTTTAACTAAAGCTTCTAGTAAATCTTCAAAATCAACATCTTCTTTTAAATCTTTTCCATAATCTCCTAGATTGATTCCTATTAAAATTATTTCTTTATATCCTTCTTCAGATAATTTGTTTGCCTCTAAAATTATATTTTCAAATTCTCTTGATCTGCTTTTCCCTCTTCCAAAAGGAATTTTACAATATGAACAAAAATTGTTACAACCATCTTGTATCTTTATGTAAGCTCTTGACATTTCTCTAAATGTTGAAAATTGTAACTCTCTATATTTTGAATCATCAAAAATGTTTAATACATAATTATGTTGTTCTTCATTTTTGTCAATATTTAGTATTATTTCAGCAACTTCACCTTTATTACTATTTCCAACAACATAATCAACCTCTTCTATTTTTAAGAGATCTTTTTCATTAGTTTGAGCGTAACAACCTGTGACAATTACCTTAGCACTTTTATTAAGTTTTTTTGTTCTTCTTAAAATATTTCTAGTCTTTCTATCTGCAACTGACGTAACAGTACAAGAATTAACTATATAAAAATCAGCTTCTTCATCAAACTGAACTTCTTCATAACCCTCTTTTAAAAGTTTATTTTTTATGCTCTCTGTTTCATAGTGATTTACTTTGCATCCTAAAGTATAAAATGCTACTCTTTTATTTGAATTCATTTATTAATATTCCCCCAACCACAATAGCTGCTGTTTCTGCTCTTAAAATATTTTTCCCTAAAGTTACTACCTTGGAATTTTTCAATTCTTTTAATTGTTTTATTTCTTCATCAGAAAATCCACCCTCTGGACCAATAAGATATAATATTTTTTTTATATCCTTTTCTCTGTTGTTTATTAACTCTCTCAAAGTATAATTTTCTTCATTTTCATATGGTATTACTACTAAATCATAATCTTCATATGAAACTTCAGTTATTTTAGTTATATTATCTATTTCTAAAAATTTAATCCTTTGACATTGTTTTACTGCTTCTCTTGACACAACGTCCCATTTTTCTTTTTTTTCCTTTAATTTAACAATTGTTCTTTTAGTTTCCAAAGGTAAAATCCTATCAATACCTATCTCTGTTAATTTTTGTATTGTTAGTTCCATTTTATCATTTTTTATTACAGAAATCCCTGCTACTATTTCTACATTATTTTTTTCTAGTTCTTTTTCTGATAAAATCTCTAATTGTATTTCTTTCTTATCTAAAGCTGTAACTTGACAGATATACTCTTTTTCACCATCAACAGCTCTTATTTTATCATTTTCCTTTATTCTAAATGAATTTTTCAAGTGATTAATATCTTTTTTATCCTTCACTATAATTTCATTTGAAAAAATATCTTCTTTTTGTATTATAACTGTTATCATTTTTTCTCCTAAATTATGTTTCTATTTTTTATAATATCACTAATTGTATACTCTTCTAATATTTCCTTCATTTTATTATCCAATTTTCTCCAGATACAATTGCAATCTTTTTCCACACATTCTTTAGTTCTTTTATTCTCATAAGCTTCATTACAATTTATAATCATTGGATCTTCATCTAAAATTATATAAATTTCATATAGAGTAACTTCCTCTGGATTAACTAACAACTTATATCCTCCATTAGGTCCTCTTTTACCCTCTATTATTTTTTTATTTTTTAATCTATATAGAATTTGTTCCAAGTATTGAATTGAAATTTCTTCCTTTTCTGAAATTTCTTTTATTCTTACCATTTTATTCTTGGAAGTTTCTGTGGCTATAAAAGCTACAGCTTTAAAACCATATTTAACTTTTTTACTTATTTTCATTTATCACTCCTTAACCTCAAAATGCTTTCTAGCTTTTTCAGTAATCATTCTCCCTCTTGGAGTTCTCTTTATATATCCTTTTTTAACTAAATAAGGTTCGTAAACCTCTTCTATTGTTCTCTTATCTTCTCCTAGCATAAGGGACAAAGTTTCAATTCCCACTGGCCCACCATTATAATTTTTTATAATTGATAAAATTATACCTCTGTCTAATTCATCTAGACCATCTTTGTCTACACCTAATAATTCTAGAGTTTCTAATACTGTTTTTCTAGTAATTATTCCATTTCCCCTTATTTCAGAATAATCCCTCACTCTTTTTAAAAATCTGTTAGCTATTCTAGGGGTCCCTCTACTTCTTTTTGCAATTTCGCTTGCTCCTTCTTTGTCTATTGCAACATCTAATACCTTTGCACCTCTTATAATTATTTCCATTAATTCTAAATTATTATAATAATCCATTCTATGAGTTACTCCAAATCTATCCCTTAGAGGTGAACTAAGTAATCCAACTCTTGTTGTGGCTCCAATAAGAGTAAATCTAGGTAATTCTATTCTAATTGATCTAGCAGCAGGTCCTTTTCCAATTATTATATCTAATTCTCCGTCTTCCATTGCTGGATATAATATTTCTTCAACTGATGTATTCAATCTATGTATCTCATCTATAAATAAAATATCATTTTCTTCTAAAGACGTTAAAATAGCTGCTAAATCTCCAGCTTTATCTAACACTGGCCCTGAAGTTATTTTTAAGCTTACATTCATCTCGTTTGCAATAACTCCAGCAAGAGTTGTCTTTCCAAGACCAGGTGGTCCATATAATAAAATATGATCCATACAACTCTCTCTTCTTTTAGCAGCTTCTATAAAAATTTGCATTTTTTCCTTCAATTTAGATTGACCTATATAATCATGAAATCTCTTAGGTCTAAGATTTTTTTGGATATCCGATTCGATTAATATTTCTTTGTCTGTAACTATTCTATCATCCAAAACTATTCTCCTTAATTATATAAAACTAATTAAAATAAACTGAACAGCACCTATAATTGCGCCTAATATCGCTCCTATAATTTCTATATGCTTTAATTCTTTTTTTGCAAGTTCACAGATTATTTCTTCTATTTTTTCTAAAGAAAATGCATCTACTTTTTTTATAACTATTTCCTTAATATCTACTTTTTCTTGCAAATATTCTATAAATAACTTTATCATTTCGTCTTTATTTCCAATTATACTATTTTTAATAGCTTCTTTAATTTTTTCTAACATACTATCATTTAAAAACAAAGCTGCCATTGGAAATAAACTTAAAATTTCATCTTTTAATTTATTTTTTAAAACTTTATCTATTAAATCTCCAATCCTTTTTTCAATATCTTCACTTGATATTTTAGAAGTTATATCCTCCAAAGAAAGTAATTCTTTATCTACAACTTCTGCTATTCCTTCCCCAATTTCATGTTTTCTTTTAGGAATCAATCCTTGTATTTTAAAAAAACCTAATTTTATCTCTTTGTAAGGTCTAAATAACATTTTTATAGCAATATAATTTGTAGTCCATCCTATTAAAGATCCTATTATAATTAAAATAATCCCCTTTAAAATTAACTCTTGATTCATTTTTACACTTTCTCCTATTATCTTTATTTTTTATAAACTATTATACCATTTAAGTCTTATTTTTTAAAGCTTTTTATATTAATAGTTTCTTTCAAATTCCAATATCTTTTTTTCCAATTCCAACTGCATTTTTAACTTTTTATTCAATAAAATTAGATTTTTGTTTGCAACAATCCCTTTTTCTAACTCTTCTATTGTTTTCATTCCAGAAAATTCTGATCTAAATATTTCACAATTTCTATCAACATATAAACTTTCCCCTTCTAAAAATGAATATTCCAAGGAATTTTTAATTAAACATTTTAATTCACAATAATTAATGTCATATCTTTCTATTGCTTTTAAATATTCTATAACAATATTTCCCCTACTAACTGCTTCATCATCTGTACAAATAACCATTGGCACATTGTATTTTTTATACAAATTAAAAGGATGTTCTTTCCCTGACACTCCCAAAACTATTTCATTGCTTGTTAGACATATCTCCACTGGAATCTTTTTTTCTGACATTATTTCCAATGTTTCCTTAGTTTCCCACTGAACACTTACACCATGACCTATTCTTTTTGCTATAGGAAATTTTCTCTTTAGTTTGTTTCTTGTTAAAAATATTGTGCTCACAATTCTATCTTGCATATTTTCCAGAGTTTCCCTTTCAATAGTTAACTCTCCAGCATGAATTGACAAATTAATTTCTTTCTTAGGAAACATAATATTAAAATATTCATATAAATATCTTAATATTTTAAGCTGTCCTTGAAAATTTCTTCTAGCTCCTAAAGAATCTTCTATTTCAACTACATTTACCCCAACAATCCTAGAATCCCAACAAGATGACAAAATAAATAAATAAGCCTCTATAAAGAAAACTTCCAAATCACAAGTCATTCTTCTTAAATATGGCATATACCCAACTTCCACATCTCTTATTCCATTTTTTTTCAAAAATTCTTCTCTATTGTCTAAAAATAAATTTAATTTAGACATATTTTCTTTTGTTATATTTTTTCCCAAAATTTTACAGTAGCTTTGAATCTTTTTTAAATTAAAAGTCTCGTCAATGTCAAATGATGCTTTAAACTTCTCAATTAAATTTGTAGGTACGCAATCTGATATCATTTCCACATAACTCATATTTTCCAGTTGATTTCTTTTTAAAATTTCTAATATTAATTCTTCTTCTTTTATTTTGGTACTTAAAACATTGGTAAAAGTATTAAAAAAATGACTAGCTCCATCTTTTTTATTTTTTAATCCTCTCATACTATAATTATCAAAATAATCTTCTATATGATTTTTTTCTAATAATTTTATAGATATAATTTTTTCACTTTTATCTGAATTTTTATATTCTTTTTTATTTAAAAATTTATGTGTCCTTAGATCATAAAAATCATTATTTTTAATAGCTTCTTCATAAATTATTTCAGCGTATCCCCCACCTAGAGAATGATTGTGTAAATCTCCACCCTTTGGCATTCCCTTTAAAAACATAATAAGTTCTGGTGTATTTTTTTTCAATTCTTTAAATTTTTCTTCATTCATAAATATCACCCCACATCAATTTATATTTATATTATAACATAAAAAACCTCGCTAAAATTTAGCGAGGTAGTTTTTTTTAACTTTTACAGAGATAAATTATTCCCCTGCAGTACCATATTTCTCGATTAATTCTCTTTGTTCTCTTTTTTCTGATTCTAATTCATAAGCTTTTATTGATATTTTTATTTTTTGTCTTTCTGTGTCAATTTCAATTATTTTCCCTAGTACAGAATCTCCAATATTAAATGTTTCTTTTAAATCTTTTATATAATCTCTAGAAACTAATTGAGTTGGTATAAACCCATCTATTCCTTCTTCAATTTTTACAAATAAACCAAAATCTTGGATATTTTTTATTGGTTTTTCAACAATATCTCCAACTTTATAGTTTTCCATAACTGTTTCCCAAGGACTTTTTTCTAAAACTTTAATGCTTCCTTTGATTTTTTTAGCATCAAGATCTAATTCGATAACTTCACAATTAATTTCTTGACCTTTTTCAAATTTCTTGTTTCCTACCCAACAGAAATCTGCTTGATGTATAAATACATCTATTCCTTCTTCTACTTCTACAAATATTCCATAAGCTTTAACTTCTGCTACTTTTCCAGTTAATTTTGTTCCTATTTTATATTTTTCCCCAGCTGTTTCCCATGGATCAGCTGATAATTGTTTTACACCTAATTTTAATTTTCTTCCTTCTGGTTTAAATTCAAGTATTTGAACTTTTAAAGAATCTCCTAATTTTGCAAATTCTGAAATAGCTACTTTCTTTTTATTCCAAGTGAAGTCAGAAACATGAACTAATCCTTCTACTCCATCCATAATTTCTACTAATACTCCATATTGTAATATTTTAGTAACTTTACCTTCAACAACGTCACCTATTTTATATTGTTCTTTTGCTGTTTCCCATGGATTTACTGTTAGAGCTTTTAATGACAATTTTATGTTTTTCTTTTCTTCTTCCAATTGAATAACTTTTACAGTTAGTGTTTGTCCTAATTCGAATCCTTCTATTTTCTCAGCTTTTTTCCAAGAAATTTCAGAAATATGTATAAATCCTCTTAAATGACCAAGAGTTACTACTATTCCAAATGGTAATATTTCAGAAATTGTTCCTTCAAGAACATCTCCTAAATTTATTTTAGCAAATTCTTCGTTTCTTACAGCTACTGCTACGTCTCTTCTTGAAACTGTTATTTTTTTACCTTTTCTTTCTTCTTTTAATTCTTTTATTAAAACTTCTACGTCTTTTCCTAATATTTTTTGTCCATTTCTTGTTTCAGAAAGAGATTTTGGTAAGAATACTTGATGAGAGAATATTTCTAATATATATCCACCTCTTACTTCTCTTACTACTCTTCCAACTAATTTTTCTTTAGCCTCGTAAGCATCTTTTAATTGTTGCCATCCAGTTTCCATTTCAATTCTTCTTCTAGAACCAATTAAAAATTCTCCTTCTGGTGTTTCCCCGACTAGGATTACTTCTATTTCATCACCAACATTATATTTTTCTAATTCTTCAGTTTTCACTCTAACTGTTGTTACTTGGCTAGGAACATCTAAATAAGTAAAGTTTCTTTCTTTACTTTCTATTGTCCCTACTACTTTCTCCCCGCTTTTCCCTTCTTCTGGTAGGTACTCTGCTAGTAGTGCCTCAAATTCGTTATAATCCATGTTTGTCATCAAAATTCCCCCTTATATCTTTTTCTATCTCTAATATTATTTTTTCTGGTGTTGATGCTCCTGCTGTTATTCCTATTGTTTCAATGTTTTTTAACCATTCTTTTTTTAATTCATTTTTATTTTGTATTAAATAACTTCTGCTATTTATACTTTTTGACAAATCATATAATTTTCTAGTATTTGAACTTGCTAAATCTCCAACTATTAAAATTATGTCTACTTCCCTTGCTAATTTTTCAACTGCTATTTGTCTTTCGTGAGTTGCTCCACATATTTTACTAAAAATTTCTATATTTTCATAGTTATTTTCTATTTTTTTTTTGATTTTAAAAAACATTTCTTTATTTAGAGTAGTTTGAGTCAACAAACAATATTTTTTATTTGTTTCTACTTTAAAATTTAAGAATTCTTCATAACCAGCTAACACATTTACATGCATGCCAAAAGAAACTATTCCCTTTACCTCTGGATGATTTTTATCTCCTATAAATATAATTTCTTTTCCATTTTTTTCTTCTTCAATTAATGTTTCTCTTATTTTTTTCACAAAAATACAAGTTGCATCAATAATTTTAATCTCACTTCTCTTTAGTATATCATAAATTTCTTCTGTTGTCCCGTGTGCTCTTATAATTATTAAATCTTTTTTATTAAATTTAACTTTTTTTAAAAGCAAATCTTCCTCAGAAATAGTTATAAATCCCTTTTTTTCCATGTCCTTTACAACATTTTTGTTATGAACTAACATTCCTAAAATATAAGTTTTATCATAAAGTTTTCTATCTTCTGAAATATTTTCACATAAATTAATAGCGCCAGAAACTCCAAAACAAAAACCCATTTTATTAGCTCTAATTATTTTCATTATTCTTCACCAAATTTTTCTACTTCCACTAATTTTTTAAGAGCTTCTAACATTTCATCTTCATCATTTCCATCTGCTTCTAATTCTAATTTTCTACCTTGCTCTGCTGCTAAAAGCATTAATCCCATAATACTTTTCCCATTTATCTCCTCGTCATCATATCTAACCTTTATTTCTGAATCAAAACCAGTGGCCACTTGTACAAATAACGATGATGGTCTTGCATGTAGTCCTGCTTTGTTTTTTATTTCAACCTCAATTTTTTTCATATTTCCCATCCTTATAATTTTTCTATGAAACTCTTCACTGTCTTTTTAACTTCATCTGAATCTCTACAGTTTAATATTTTATGTTTTAATTCTCCCAAATCGTTGAATTTTATTTTTCTAACTATATTTCTTGCTCTAGGTATAAAAGTTTTAGCCATACTTAAATCCTTTATTCCAAAACTTAAAAGTATAACTATTCCTACTAATTCTCCTCCCATTTCTCCACAAACAGAAACATTTTTATTTTTTTCTCTTCCCACTTCAGCTAATATATTTATCCCTCTTAAAACTGCAGGGTGATAGTAATCATAAAGTTCATTTTCTTTTTGAGAAAATCTATCTGCTGCTAAAATATACTGAGCCAAATCGTTAGTTCCTATGGAAAAAAAATCTATTTCTTCAGCTAATTCTCTTGCCATAAATATGACTGAAGGAACTTCTACCATAATACCTGTCTCTATATCTTCTTTAAAATTTAATCCTTCGCTTCTTAATTCTTCTTTTACTTCGTCTAAAATTTGTTTGATTTTTAAAATCTCAGATCTAGAGGATATCATTGGATGCATAATTTTTATTTTTTTCCCGTAAGCGCTTCTCAATATTGCTCTCAGTTGAGTTCTTAATATCCTTTTTCTTCTTAAAGTAAATCTTATTCCTCTTTCTCCAAGGGATGGATTCTCTTCAGCGTCCATTGGACAGTAGGATAATTTTTTATCTGCTCCAATATCTAGAGTTCTTATTATTATAGGCTTTTCATTTCCAATTTCCTGACTTATTTTATTATAAATATCCACTTGTTCTTGTTCTGTTGGTAAATTATTTCTTTCCATGTAAATAAACTCTGTTCTAAGAAGTCCTATCCCACGTGGATTTGTTTTTTTCAAAACATTTAAATCTATATTCTGATCTGCATTAAAATCTAGATTTATTTTAACTCCATCTAGTGTTATTGATGGCATGTCTATGTTTTTTTGAATTTCTTCATCTTCTTTTTTTATAAATTTTTGTAATTTTTTATACTCTCTTATAACTTCTGGAATAGGGTTATTTATAACCCTTGCCTTAAGGTGATAAGTATCTAGTATAATCTTATCACTCCATTTTTCAGAAAATAAATCCTTTCCTCCCATGAAAGTTGGTATCTCTAGTGACTTTGCTAATATTGCCACATGAGAAGTTGTTCCTGAAAATTCCATTATAATACCTTTTATTTCAACATGATTATTAACTAATTCTAATAATTCAGATGGTAATATCTCTTTGGCTATTAATATTTTCCCCTCTACATTATTATAAAGTTCTTTTCTTCTTATTAGAGCAAATAATAATCTATCTCTTATATCCTTTAAATCTGAAGCTCTTTGTTGATAGAGTAAATTTGTTTTTTTAGAAAATAAGTCTATATATTTTCCCAAAACTTTTTTTACTACTTCTTCTACATTGATTTTTTCCTTTCTAATCATATCCTCTATTTCTTTAAGAATAACAGAATCATTTAGAATCTCAAAATGCACAATTAATATCTGTAGATCCTTTTTATCAACTTTACTTTTTAAATCATTTATTAATTTAGATAACTTACTTTGTGCAAACTTTATTCCTTCTTTGTATCTTAAAATTTCCTTTTCAATATCTTCATCTTCTAAAGAATATGATTCTATTTCTATTTTCTTTTCATACTTTAAAAACGGTTTCCCAATTACTACCCCTTCGTATATTCCTTTTCCATATATTTTTTCCATATATTTTCCTTTATAAATAATAGTTTTCCTTTTAAATTATATATTATTTAAAGGTTTTTTTCAATTTATTTAATTTATTTTGCTATATATTTTTATTTTTTTATTTGTATTTGAAAAAAAATTATGCTAAAATTTCCATTAATATATTTTTAAAAGGTATTTTTTTGTTTTGTTTTTGCTTTTAGGAGGTATTTTAATGAATAACATGCTAGAAATTTTTGGAACAAATCACTTTTCTGAAATAGAATTGAAAAGTCGAATTCCTGCTTCTATTTTTAAGGAGTTTAAGGCTGTTCAAA